>NZ_JADPKQ010000415.1:0-1753 GCF_023074015.1 Bradyrhizobium sp. 142 | reverse complement strand
GCCCCTCGACATAGGCCGCAAACCGCGATTCACTCCCGTCCGATCTTGGGTGACCCATCCCAGCTCTCCATGCCGAAAAACGAATCTCCCGAAAATACCGGCAATTCCAGGATCAAAGATCGCGACTTTCTGACTCAGTAAGACTAGCTAGGAGCCAGCCCCGACGCGCCGATGGCAGCCTTACAATGGGGCCGCCCTTTGAGGCACGAATCGCAGTCGTGCCGGGTTGTCTCAGTAAGTTTGGCAATCTCGCCACCGCCAATTACCAGCGCCGCATCCGGCTCGCGGTCGCAGACGGCGCTATCGCGCAGTGCTACTCTCTCACAGGGGCCGGAAACGGAGAAGATCGATGGCAACAAGCGTCAAGCAAATGCTCGAAGCTGCCAATGCCGGAGTTCCAAAGATTACGCCGGAACAAGCTACTGAAATGATTGCGACTGGCAATACGCTCATCTTGGACGTTCGCGATGCACCCGAAGTGGCCGCTAGCGGGAAGATTGCTGGTGCCGTGAATGTGTCGCGAGGCATGTTGGAGTTTCGAGCGGACCCGGAATCGCCGTACCACGACAAGAACTTCGGCACTAATAAAACCGTTATTCTCTATTGCGCTTCGGGCGGTCGATCAGCTCTCGCTGGTAAGGTGCTCAAGGATATGGGGTATGAAAAGGTATATAACGTTGGCGGCTTTAAGGATTGGACAGGCGCAATAGAGAAATAAAACTTCCACCGTCGTCCGGGATACTGCCGTGGGCTACTGCGAGCAAGCGTGGCTGCACGATTGTTGATACAGCTAAGATCCGCGCGGGGTGGACTGAGGCGCACAAGGGCCCGGCATTTGGCTTACTCCGACAACTATCTGATCGACGTGAAGTTCGACATTGTCGCCGACGTCGAGGCGTCCCGCGCCATTCGCCAGGCCGAGGTCGGTGCAGCGAGGACCATGATCGAGCGAATGGAGGAGCGCTTCGGCCTCAAGCCGGACCGACTTGTCAGGGATATCGCATACGGGGAGGCTCCGATGCTGAACTGGCTGGTCGAGAAGGGTATCGCGCCACATATCCCCGTGTTCGACAAGTCGAAGCGGGATGATGGTACCTTCTCGCGCAGCGACTTTCGATATGATCCGACCAGCGACGTCTACCACTGCCCGGGCGGAAAGCGGCTCGGAACGAGTGGCACCGTGCAAAGTCGGCGGCGACGCGAGTTGGGCCTCGATGTTTGGTCTTTGCTCGCCTCGTGTTAGACTTCGCCCGCCCGACCAGGGAGAACAGCCATGACCGCCGAGTTCGATGAAGACCGCTTCAATATGGCTATCCGTAAATTTCTGAAGCATGTCGGAGTTACATCGCAGCGTGAAATTGAGAACCTGGTGCGTAGCGGGGCGGTGAAAGGTGGCAAGCTCAAACTGCGAATGACCATGTCCGCTGAGGGGACGCCGCTGAAACATGTAGTCGAGGAAACAATCGCACTCTGACGATGTCCCGGCTGCCCCGGCACTGCCGCCCTCTTGGTGGAGCATTCAATCCTGTTGATTTCCAGTGGGTCAACAGCGCCCGGTTTCGGCGGTGGCCAGTCAGCTCCCGTCTACCCTCGACTTCGGAAATGGCCGGGCGCCGGCCAAACCATCGCGAAGGGGCCACAAGCGGCAGCAATCGGCACCGGCCCAGACAACTAGCGCAGACGACCGCTTTGTCTAAGTACATGACACATGTTGAATTGTTCATGCGCAAAGTTGCGGCGGGGGCTAATCGAG
>NZ_JADPKQ010000002.1:0-1753 GCF_023074015.1 Bradyrhizobium sp. 142 | reverse complement strand
GGTGTCGACCGCCACTTCGGCTCGCAGCCGGGCGCGAAGCTCTCGATGACGATCATGTGCGCGCCACAGCACGGGCATGGCCAGGGCAGCAACCGCAGCGCGTCCGGGCTGTTATCATTGTCAACCATGGTTCCTGCATGTGCCTTGATGATCTGCGCCACAATCGGAAAAAGCCCCGCTGAGCGAGATGGGCATAGGCATTTCCATGGCGCGACCTTGGTGTCGACGCGGGCTTACCAGGAAGGCGCTGCCTTGTGGTAGCTGATGAGGTTTCTGCTGACTTGTTTCGACGTCATCTGCGCGTCGTCCAATTGCCCGGATGTGTCGATCTATGTCGCCTACGGTGCCAAACAAAAGGCTCTCTGATGCCGCGGTTAACTCCTGCGCGCTGTAGCGTGCAAATCGGACAGACCGGATGCACTGTTGGCAAGGGGGATGTCCCGGGTTCTGTTGAATTTCTGAAGAGGTCGGCGTTGCCCACCTTGAGCCGGTAGGCTCGGGGTGCTGATTCCACAAAGGAGAGCAACGCCATGACGAGAGATATCACACCGGCTGGTTGGCCGGCGACCGGGGCTGTGGACGAAGCGTTTGCGGAAGTGCGAGCGAGCTTCGATCGGTTCTGCCTTGCGGCAGGGATCGAGGCGCTCGGCACGATGATGGAGGCGGATGCCTGCGGGCCGCGCCACGGTCGCGATGCGGCGCGGCGGGCGCACCGTTGGGGCCGAACGCGGGGGCGGATCGGTTTCCACGGCGGCAAGATCGAGGTCGATCGCCCGCGGGTCCGGGGCATGGACGGCCGCGAGGTCACGATCCCGAGCTGGGAAACGGCGGCGCAGGAGGACTGGCTCGGTCGCTGGGCGATGAACCTGATGCTGATCAATGTGTCGACGCGCCGGTTCGGCCGCGCCGTCCGGCTGCCCGAGGGTGACGTGCCGGCACCGCCCGGATCGGGGATTTCGAAGTCGGCGGCCTCGCGGAGGTTCGTGGCGCTGTCGGCGGCGCGGCTGGCCGACTTCATGGCTGCCGATCTGTCCGCGCTCGACCTTCTGGTGGTCCAAATCGACGGGCTGCATCTCGACGACGATCTCGTGCTGGTGGCCGCGATCGGGGTTGACGGCGAAGGCAACAAGCATCCGCTGGCGCTGGTGGAAGGGGCGACCGAGAATGCAGCAACGGTTCAGGCCCTGCTGGACAACCTGGTCTCGCGCGGGCTCGACCCGACGGTGCCAAGACTGTTCATCGCCGACGGCGCGAAGGCGTTGTCGAAGGCGATCCGCCGCACCTTCGGTTCGGCCGCTGCGATCCAGCGCTGCCAGATCCACAAGGCGCGCAACATCATGTAACGCCTGCCGAAAGAGCATCATGCGGCCACCCGCCGGGTGCTGCGCCAGGCCTGGGAGCTCGATGACGCCGACAAGGCTGAAAAATTGATCCGCAATCTCGCGCGTCGACTCGACCAGCAATGGCCCGGCGTTGCGGCCAGTATCCTCGAAGGCCTCGACGAAATCCTGACTGTCGTCCGGTTGAAGTTGACGAAGGAGCTTCGTCGATCGCTCGCCTGTACCAATATCGCCGAGAACATGATGGGCACCATTCGCCGCGTCACGCGCAACGTCAAACGCTGGCGGGATGCCGGTATGGCCTTGCGATGGATAAGCGCGGCTCGCCAATATACCGCCTTGCCTGATCGGCATGGAAGCCTGCGTCGGCGCACATCACCTGAGCCGCAAACTCGCATCGCTTGGTCACGATG
>NZ_JADPKQ010000284.1:0-1760 GCF_023074015.1 Bradyrhizobium sp. 142 | reverse complement strand
GCCGAGCGCGGACAAACGTACGTCGAGACAAAAACAGCGATCGACTGGGCCGCGCTCGGACCATCCGTCGCGCAACGCGATGCACGGCTCAGAGCCGTCTGTCGCTTCGTACGCCATGTCCGGGTGGAGGACGTCGGGCACGAGCTGCCGCCGGCAAATCACTTCGGCGCCCGCAAGAAGCGTCGCACGCCGCACATCTACACGGCAGATGAGATCAGTCGGCTGGTCGAAGCTGCGCTGCGGCTTCGGCCAATGCGCGGCTTGCGCCCGCACACGCAAGCGACCTTGATCGCGCTGCTCTCAGCCACCGGGCTCAGGATCTCCGAAGCCCTGAAGCTGACGATCGCTGACGTGACCCGCGACGGTCTGCTGATCCGCGAGACCAAGTTCCGCAAGACGCGACTGGTGCCGCTGCACGACACGGCGGCCGCCGGCTTGCAGCGATACCTGGCACGTCGCGGGCCCGGCTCAGACGATGATCCGGTGTTCATCGACAAGCGCAATCGGCCGCTACGCTACATTGCCGTCAAGGAGACCTTCGACAGGCTGGTCGACAAGGCTGGCATCAGATCGACGTCGGCTCGCCGTCCTCGCCTGCACGATCTGCGGCACACGTTTGCGGTGCGCGCGCTGCAAGGCAGCCCGACCGGCCGAGGCCGGTGCGGGGCACACATGGCGGCACTCGCAACCTACATGGGTCACGTCAACATCTACGCGACCTACTGGTACCTCGAGGCCACGCCCGACCTCTTGCGCGATGTCGCCACGGCCGGCGAAGCGTTTATGTCCGAAGGGAGGTCATCATGACGCCGATCGCTCCCCTCATCGAGACGTTCCTGCGCGACACACTCGCTTGCCAGCGGGGCGCCAGCCGGCACACGAGGGACTCCTATGCCTCGAGCTTCCAGCTGCTGTTCGTGTTCGCCGCCGACCGGCTCAAGGTCAAACCATCGGCGCTGACGCTCGAGCAGATCGATGCCGGGCTCGTCAGCGCCTTCCTCGAGCATCTTGAGGACGAGCGCAAAAACGCGGCCGTGACGCGCAACGTTCGCCTGGCGGCGATCAAGTCGTTCTTTCGCTTCCTCGAGTACCGGCAGCCGGCAGCGCTCGAGCAGATCCGCCGTGTACTGGCGATCCCGTTCAAGAAAACTGACACGCGCCTGGTGCCCTACCTTCTGCGCGAAGAGCTCCAAGCCGTGCTCGACGCTCCCGATCCGGCGACACGCGATGGCATCCGCGATCGCGCAATGCTGCACGTGGCCATCTGCGCAGGGCTGCGCGTCTCCGAGCTGACGGGCCTCAAGGTCGATGACATCGCCCTGCCTTCGATGAGCATCCGCGTGCTCGGCAAGGGACGCCGGGAGCGGACGCTGCCGTTGTGGAAGCCGGCGGCCGCTGCACTGCGTGCCTGGCTGGCCATCCGCGGGCAGGTCGCGACACCCGAGGTGTTCGTCAACGCCCGCGGTGAGCCGCTGAGCCGATGGGGCTTTGCCTATCTGCTCAGGCAGCACGCCGCGACTGCGGCTCGCAAGCAGCCCGGTCTCGCCAGGAAACGCGTCTCGCCCCACGTGCTCAGGCACACCTGCGCGATGGTCGTTCTGCAAGCGACCGGGGACATCCGGAAGGTGTCGCTGTGGCTGGGCCACGCTACGCTGACGACCACCGAGGTCTACACGCGCGGCGATCCGACCGAGAAGCTCGATGCGATGGAGGCGATCGTGCCGCCCCACCTGCGGCGCGGCGTCTTCCAGCCCACCGAC
>NZ_JADPKQ010000416.1:0-1780 GCF_023074015.1 Bradyrhizobium sp. 142 | reverse complement strand
CAGCTGATACGCGCCGCCTCCGGCGGTGGCCTGCGGCCAGCCTTGACCGCGGCTGCGTCTGGCGCAGCGGTCAACCATCGGAACGAAAACGCCATCGCGAATGCATCGCACTCCACACCAACAACCATGAGCAAAGCATGCCCTGATCAATCATTCCCCTTGACAACCACATCCCCATACAAGCCCGGATGGAGCGTGCGCTCCATCCAGGCTACGGGAAGTCGGCCAGATGGAATCTACGGCTCGACCGGCGTTCCCGCCGGCAGCGCAATCCCCTTCTCGCCGGCGACCTGCCGCAGCAGGTCCGGGCGGTCCGAAATGATGCCGTCGACGCCGGTCTCGATCATGCGCGCCATGTCTTCGGGTTTGTTGACCGTCCACACCACGACGCGCAGTCCGAGCGAATGAGCCTCTGAGACCAGCGCTGCAGTCACGTCGCCGAAATAGGGCGACCAGATCGCGCCGCCGGCCGCCTTGATCGTCCGCGGCAGCGAGCCACCGTGATCGGCGGGGCTGAAGCCCACCGTCCAGTTGCTGGCCTTGTCGAGCACGACGGTCGGCGCCGAGCCGCGCTGGAGCGTCAGGTACACAGTCGGAATTCTCGGTGCCTGCTGCTGGACGAGCAGCAGGGTCCGCCAGTCGAACGACTGGATCATGACGCGCTCGGCAAATCCCTCGGCCTCGATCATCCCAAGCAGCTTTGCGACAAAACTTTGCGGATCGAGCGACTCCTCCGGATGGCCCGGATCGATCTTGGTCTCGATGTTGAAGCGCACACGCGCGTTGCCGGATTTTCGGACGAGCGCGAACACCTCGCGCAAGCTGGGAATGCGCGTTCCCGGTATGGCGCGCTGATCAGGGAATTGCTTTGCGTAGGCACTGTCCGGCCGGATCTGACCAACGTCGTAGCTCCTGACGGCGGCGAATTGCAATTTCACGAACGGCGTACCGGGCGGTGCCACATAGGCGCCGCTCGCATCCCGGGCGAGATCGGGATTGAGCCCGCGCTCGTGCGATACGACGACCTCGCCATCGGCGGTCACGCCGACGTCGAGCTCCAGCGTATCAACGCCCATCGACAGTGCGTTGGCAAAGGCCGGCAGCGTGTTCTCCGGCAACAGCCCCCGCCCGCCCCGATGCGCCTCGAGATCGAAGGCCGAGTCGGATCCCATGGCCCTTCCCGTCATGAGAAGCGAGAGCACAGTCAAAATGATCGCAGCAAATGATGGCATGGCGGCTCGGAAGGCAAGCGAAAAGGGCGGCATCTGAGCGCAATCTGGTGCGTCCGGCCTATTCTACAGGCTTTCGCGGCTGTTGAAACCTTGGGGAGCGGCTTGGGTTGCGCTCGCCCGGCGGTTATGTACTCATAGCTGCCTCCGTGGAATCCCGACCGTGCAACCAAAACGTGATCTCCGCATCATCCGCAGCCGGCATTTTCACCGGATGCAGCGATGGCATTTCATCATCTTCGATGTGCTGCCCTTCGTCGGGACGCTGGTGGCACTGGGCCTGTTGTTCTACCGGCCGATCGGTTCGATGGAGCTCGGCCTGTTCTTCGGCTTCTGGCTGATCACCGGGCTCGGCCTCACCGTCGGCTATCATCGCCTGTTTACCCACCGCGCCTTTGCCACCTCCACAATGGTGAGCGCGATCCTGATCGTCACGGGATCGATGGCCGGGCGTGGCCGATTTTGTTGCAGAACTGTCTTGAGGAGAAGGGCGAACCGTGATTCCGTCTAGGTAAAGCGGCCATCGACGGAGATTTCGATGATGGGTCGGT
>NZ_JADPKQ010000494.1:0-1785 GCF_023074015.1 Bradyrhizobium sp. 142 | reverse complement strand
GGAGTAAATGACCTTGCAACAGCCCGACAACCCGATCGGCACGAGGTTGTCACCCATGTCTTAGGTACGAGCTGTTACCTATGTCTCCGGTCTGGACACGCGGAGGGCTGGCGGAGAGGGAGTCCGCCAATTACAACAAACATGCTAACAATTCTAACTATTTATTTCACGGCATCCATTCTACATACACCCGAACATACACCTCTAGAAAAGCATTCGGCGCGCTTACTCGGCTTTTCTGTTCATAGCCGCCGCGGGCCGGACTACACGGATTGATCCACCTGTTGCGGACACGCCATAGTTGCCGACCATGGCGACTCACATCCCAGACCCTTACTACGTCGCTTTCATTGACGAGGCGGGCGATACAGGACTGAAAACCGTGCGCCCAATTGATCCCGTTGGCGCAACGGAATGGCTGTGCCTTGGCGCGGTTGTTCTAAGAGCGAAGTATGAGCCCGAAGTGACCAACTGGGTTCAGGCGATCTTGTCCAAGGCTGGATGCAAACGTACTGACCTTCACTACAGGCATTTGTCCGCCCCTCAGAAGCGGATCGCACTAGGGGAGATGGCTCAGCTTCCGCTACGCGGGTTTGTGCTTGCATCGAACAAGAAGAACATGCGCCGCCATCAGAACGAACGAGCCGAGCGCGTTGGAGCCCCACAGTGGTTCTATAATTACTGTCTCCGTCTGCTTTTGGAGCGCGTAACTGACTTCTGCTATCAGAATGCACTCAAAGAACGCGCAAAAAATCGCATCCTAAAGATTTTCTATAGCGAACGCGCTGTCCATTCCTATGCGCAAACGGCTGCTTACCACGAACTGCTTAAGATGCAGGCAAGGGCCGGCGCTCTCAAGCTCCCAAAGCGCCGGATCATGTGGGAAGTACTGGACTGGCGCCTTGCCCACCCTGTGTCGCACTTGGCAAGCCCCGGTGCGCAGCTTGCCGATGTTGTAACCAGCGCCTTCTACCAAGCCATGGACACGCTGCCACCGACCAAGTGGAACAATGAGTTCGCGAAATTGCTGGAGCCGGTCATGGCTAAAGAGAACGGGTCGTGGATGGACTATGGCGTGGCTCTGCAACCGACACCAACATGGAAGGCAAAACTGAATGACAAGCAGAAGGAAATCTTCGAATTCTATGGTTACAAGTTCTGGCCGTGACCTTCAAGGATGAGAGAGTTTTGCGGACAAGCTAATTTCGAGCGGCTAGAACTCAGAATAGTCTAAGGATTGCGACGACCATGGACGACAAATCAATTATCAGCATCTTCAGCCCTCTATGGGCCGACCTCCGCCCGGAGGACACCTTTGCGGCCAAAAAGCCGCTACTTGCGCACTACACCACAATTCAGGTTCTCGAAAAATCTTAACGACCAATGAGGTCTGGCTCTCCAATCCACTTTTCATGAACGACATTGAAGAAGTCCGATTTGGAGTTATCGAGGGCAACCAAATCGTACTTGCGAGTGAAGACTTGGTAACTGCCTGCAAAACAGCAGAGCGGGCGCAGCTATTCAAGGACAGTTTTGCGCACTTTTTCAATCGGTTTGCCAACGAACACATCTTAGATACTTACGTGTTCTGTCTATCCAGCCACAAAAGGGATGATGACGATGGGCGACTGTCGATGTGGCGTGGGTATGGAGCGAACGGAAATGGAATCGCAATCGTGTTTGATACGTACGCCCACGATGAAGGCCGCCTTGTTCTGAGAGGCGGATTGAGCACTCATAAGCACGTGTTTAAGAGCGAGCTTAAGAGCGATTGATGGGTCAGAT
>NZ_JADPKQ010000067.1:0-1790 GCF_023074015.1 Bradyrhizobium sp. 142 | reverse complement strand
TCAGGGCCGGCCGCTGCTCGGACCGCCACGAAGCGGGCGCGAGACCAGGGATTTTCTGCGCAACGCCCACGCCGATCTTCCAGCGGCCGTCGAGGCCATCCGCCAATACTGGATGCCGATCCGCTACGCTCGCGCCCGCTGATCACCGCAGACGTGGGAGCTCATACCGGTTACCTTCAGTCATCGGATCACGCAGCGGCAGCTGTCATGCCTGAATTGGCTGCCCTGATCTTCGCTGCCTCCGGTGGTGCCGGCGGAATCTCGGCGGTCATGAATCGAACGAACTCGGCTTCGTCCGCGATCTTGAATGCCTGATTATTCCGCTTCTCGAAGCCGATGGTGGACCATGGCTTGCCACTCAGCCGCCGGCCGCAAACTGAGCCAGCATAGGCTCCAGGCAACACATCGACATACTCGGGAAGCTCCTTCAGCCGGTGCACGCTTCGGAACAATTGCCGTGAACCTTCCTCGGCGTTCGCGGCAAGTTCAGTGCGGCCGAGATCGCCGACCATCAGGGTGTGGCCGGTCAACACGAACCACGGGTCGTCGGCGCGCGTCCGGTCCGTCACGAGAATGCAGATATGCTCTGGCGTGTGCAGCACCGTTGCCGAGACGTTACCAAGCGGAAGAACGTCGCCATCGCACACCGCCTTGTATGGGAACGAGACCGCCGCATCTGCCGAGAGGACGTATTCGGCCCCCGCCGCGGCGGCAAGAGCCCGGCCCGCCGACAGGTGGTCGGCATGGACATGCGTGTCGATGACGAAATGTATCCGCATGCCGGTATTGTCGGCAGCCTTCAGGTAGGGCTGAATGTCGCCAACCGGATCAACTACGGCACCCGTAGCCTTGCCGCCGCAGCCGAAGAGGTAGGAGATGCCGACCGGATCGCTATGCAGGAACTGGCGTAGAATCATGGGCTCGCTTCATGACATTCGGCGCCGTCAAGAGATCCGGAAAGAACCGGGCGCGCATCCGCTCCGCGTAGTCGAGACACCCGGGTTGCGATCGCAGATACGATCGGATGGGCGTGTCGATCGGAGTGAGCACCGAAGAGGCGAGCGTAACCGAAGACCACGGCGTCAATGCTCGACGGCGTGTCGCCGTAGAAGTACGGACCGGGGCCTATCACGGTCAGCACCGCACGCCAGTCGCGCAGCGCCGATTCCACGATCTCTTCGGTGAGTCCCTGGAACCAGAGTATTTTGCCGACCTGCTTCGCCACGAGATGCGATACCAGGGGACGCACCAGCGTCGGCAGCGCATCGAAGCGTTGGTGTGACGTTGACCTTCCTCGCGGATCAGATGCGTGTAGGCCAGAACGAACGCGTAGTGCTCCTCCAGCGTGCGCTGGACCAGCAGGGCGACGGCGCGCTGTGATGGGTTCAGGTCGGCGTCGAGATCGACGCCGCGCGTGCGCGGTCGATGATGATCGTCGTATCCGCGACGATCACGCCGCCGTCGTCGACGAATGGCAGTTTGCCTCGCGGTCCCTTGCGCGGATTCGTCGTGACCGCGACTTCGTAGGGAATGCCGGCGATCCGCAGCCACGTCTCGAGCTTGCATGGGCCATGCCAAGGGTTCGGTAACGAGCGAATACATCCATACGCTTGATACAGCGCTCATCATGGCTGCGGATACGATTTCCGGCGACGTTCAGGAACTGCTTGACGGCATCGAGTTCAAGCAGGCCGCCTACGCGGGATTCACGAAAAGCCGCACTGGCCCGCTTCCTGAAGAGGGCTTCGGGCGGCCATCCAGAGGAGGGCGAGAGGAGCGCCGCTTGGTTG
>NZ_JADPKQ010000213.1:0-1803 GCF_023074015.1 Bradyrhizobium sp. 142 | reverse complement strand
GCTCTCCAGTGCTACCACTATCCTCTCAACTGGCTACCGGTCTCTCGGCTCATGCTCCCGCGCAGCGGGCTGGAGCGCAGCGACTTTGTGCTCTGGCCCAATGCGAACTCCAGGTGGTGTTCCCTGATGGTCGGCTCATGGAGGTAAACCGGAAGCAACCGGCCGCCACTCCGAACGACGTTCATGACCCAAGTCGGACAAACTGCTGGAAGCTCTCGATGCCCGAATTTCCGGTCGTCGTAGCCTCGGACAATTCTTGGGTCGCCGATCCACGACATATTGGTGGACTTCTCTCGCGCAAAGGCGCACCGTTTCTATACTTCGATGACGTAGTGTATTCTTGATGATACCGCTCGCGGGCCGGCTCGGCGTCATGACGTGCGGGGCGGTTGGGCAGTCGCCGGAGGCTCAAATGCAAGGCGAAATTTCTCCAGATTACATCCTACAAATTGGTTTTGGGTTCTGGCCATCCAAGACGTTGTTGAGCGCCGTAGAACTGGAGCTCTTCTCGCGGCTTGCGGACGGTCCCAAAACTGGCCTTGAACTGCAAGTCGCCATGGGGCTGCATCCGCGTGGGACGTATGATTTTCTCGATACCCTTGTCGCGCTCGGATTGCTGCAGAGAGATGGCACCGGCGAAACCGGCAAATACGGCAATACCCCTTCGACCGCGATGTTCTTGGTCAAGCAGAATCCCCAATATATTGGCGGGATACTCGAGATGGCGAACGCTCGGCTGTATCGGTTCTGGAGCGATCTCACGCCGGCGCTGAAGACCGGAGAGCCTCAAAACGAGATCAAGGAGACAGGCAAGTCCATGTTCGACGCGCTCTATTCAGACCCGGCACGCCTTGAGCAGTTCATGGACGCGATGAGTGGCATCTCCATGGGCAATTTCATGGCGTTCGCCGAGAAATTCGACTTTTCCAGATATAAGACCATGGCGGATATCGGCGGCGCAACCGGGCAACTTTCGGCAATCGTCGTGGCGCGGCATCCGCATATGCAATGCCGGACATGCGATCTAGCCGATGTGCGGCCGATCGTCGAGCGACGGGTCAGGGAGCGCAACCTTGGCGATCGGATCACTGCCGAGACGATCGACTTCTTCTCGGACGAGTTTCCCAAAGCAGACATCATCACGATGGGGATGATTCTTCACGACTGGAACCTCGAGAACAAGAAGATGCTGATCGCGAAGGCCTTCCGCGCGTTGCCGGTCGGCGGCGCGCTGGTCGCCATCGAGAACATCATCGACGATGAGCGCAGGAAAAACGCCTTCGGTCTCATGATGTCGCTGAACATGCTGATCGAGTTTGGCGATGCGTTTGACTTCACCGGCGCTCAGTTTACCGAGTGGTGCCAAGAGGCAGGGTTTAGCCGTTGTGAGATTATTCAGTTGGCGGGACCCGCAAGTGCAGCGGTGGCTTATAAGTAGCATGTCCAACGTGAAATCCGGCGTTCCAAAAGTGCCCCCTTGCTACTCGGCCGCGCTGTCGAGGGATCGTATTATTGCTGCGGCGCATAAGTCCGTAGCTGTGTTGGTTTTTGGACGCCGGCAACAAGGAGGCTCGGCACGCTCAACTGACCGGCGTCCAAAAAGCGCCAAGGCACGAAGTCGCGGGAAGTTGGGCACCGATAGTGCGGCGAGCGCTATGGGGATTTAATGTTGGTGCCGATGTCGATGACGTGGGTGATGTTAGCCTGATGCCAGCTGGATATCTGCGCGCACGCGAGATCGGGCGAGTGCGGGAGGAGCTTCGGCGGTCGCTTGGATCGGATCGAGGGGCGATCCGCACGCTG
>NZ_JADPKQ010000421.1:0-1807 GCF_023074015.1 Bradyrhizobium sp. 142 | reverse complement strand
GAGCGGACATCACGGTACTCTCGGGCGACCCCGAGCTATCGCCAATTTTTGGTGACGACCGGGCCGGTCAGGCGGCGGCGGTTATGGGCTGACGGTCGGTCGGCTTGGCGATGACCTCGATCCCGTCGTTGAATGTCACACGGGTCGAGCAGCAGATCGCGCCAATCGTGCGCGCTCTCGCGGGCGCCATCGGTGAAGCCGACCAGTTCCTTGCGGCCTTCCGGCGTCGCGCCGATCAGCACCAGGATGCACTGCTTTTCGTCTTTAAGGCGTGCTTGAAGATGGATGCCATCGGCCCAGATGTAGATGTAGCGCTTCGCCGACAGATCGCGCTTCTGCCACGGCTCTGCATGGGTGATTTGCCTTCCGATCCAGCATTGCTCCGACAAACCGTGATGACCCTGTCGTCACGGCTTGCGGCGTTGTCGGCGGAATGCAGCACGCTTTCGGCCGAGCGTGATGCGGCGATCGCCCAACGCGACGCTGCAGTCCAGGAGAACGACAAGCTCCTGATGATCCTGTCCCAGTACAAGCGCACGATCTTCGGTCCCCGCTCCGAGACGCTGGATCCCGGACAGCTGTCTCTCTTCATCACGGCACAGGCGGCTGGTGCCGTCGCCAACGACGACGTGACCGGAGGCAAGCTGCCTGACGGAGCGGACGGCCGTGGAAAGCGACCGGCGCGACGCAGCCGGGGGAAGCTCCCGGAGCATTTGCCGAGCATCGATGTCGTGATCGATATCGAGAGCCACATCTGCCCCTACTGCGGCGAGCGGCTACACAAGATCGGGGAGACCATCAAGGAAGCCTACGACGTCATTCCGATGCAGTACCGGATCAAGCGCATTGTGCGTCCGAGGTACGGCTGCCGGGGATGCCGCCTGGCTGTGCTGCAGGCACCCGCGCCGGCCCAGCCGATCGATGGCGGGATGGCGACGGAAGCCTTGCTGGCCCACATCGCGGTGATGAAATACGGCTACCAGCTGCCGCTGTATCGGCAGGAGCAGATGTTCGCCGCGCAAGGCATCACGCTCGACCGGCAGACGCTGGCCTCGTGGATGCGCCGCGCCGCCTGGTGGCTGAAGCCGCTTCACACGCTGTTGCGCGACACAGTGATGTCCTACCCGCGGCTGTTTGCCGACGAGACGCCGCTGCCGGTTCTCGATCCCGGCCGAGGCAGGACCAAAGTCTGCCAGTTCTGGGCGATCGCCACCGATGACCGTCCGTGGGGCGGCCCGCCGGCGGTGGTCTTCATGTTTGCCGAGGATCGCAAGGCGATCCGCGCCAAGCAGCTATTCGGGGACTACCACGGCATCCTGCAGGTCGATGGCTATGCCGCCTACAAGGGCCTGATCAAGAACGGCGGCCGTCTGATGCAGCTGGCGTTCTGCTTCGCGCATGCGCGGCGGAAGTTCTGGGACGTTCACGTCGCGACCAAGTCGCCGATTGCCGCGGAAGCGCTGCAACGGATCGCGATGTTCTACGCCATCGAGGATCGCATCCGCAGTCTGCCGGCGGCGCATCGGGCTGCAGTGCGGCAAACCGACACCAGGCCGTTGATCGAGGACTTCAAACCCTGGCTCGAGGCGCGGCTGCTGGAAGTCTCGAAGAAGTCCGGTCTGGGCAAAGCCATCCGCTACACCCTCAACCATTGGAACGGCCTGACGCTCTTCATCGATGACGGACGCATTGAAATAGACAACAATACCGGTCGAGCGCAGCATCAAGCCGATAGGGCTTGGAAAGAAGAACTATTTGTTCGCGGGCAGCGAAGGCGGCGCCGAGACATGGGCCATTCTCGCGTCGC
>NZ_JADPKQ010000165.1:0-62111 GCF_023074015.1 Bradyrhizobium sp. 142 | reverse complement strand
TCATGGCGATGACACCACCATCCGTATCCTGGCGAAGGGCAAGTGCACGACCGGGCGGATCTGGACTTATGTGCGGGATGACCGGCCCTTCGCCGGGCCTGCGCCGCCGGCGGCGGTCTATTACGCCTCGAGCGACCGACGAGGCGAGCATCCCCAGAAGCATCTGGCCGCCTTCGCCGGTATCCTGCAAGCCGATTGCTACAACGGCTTCGAGCCGCTGTTCGACCCGCAGAGGAAGGTGCTGCCAATTACGCCGGCGTTTTGCCTGGCCCATGCGCGGCGGGGCTTCTTCGAGCTGGCTGACATCGAGAAAAATGCTCGGGAAGGTAAGAAGGGCAAACCGGTCTCTCCGATCGCGCTGGAGGCGGTCAGACGCCTCGATGCGTTGTTCGAGATCGAGCGCGCCATCAACGGCCGCGGCGCCGACGAGCGGCGCGCCGTGCGCCAGGAAAAGAGCAAGCCGCTTCTCGAGGACATGCACGTCTGGTTGCTGCGTGAGCGCGAAAACCTCTCGCGCTCTTCCGAGGTCCTGAAACCGATCAACTACATGCTCAGGCGCTGGGACGACTTCGCCCGCTTCCTCGACGATGGCAGGATCTGCTTGACCAACAATTGTGCTGAGCGCGCATTGAGAGGCATCGCCTTGGGAAGGCGCAACTGGACCTTCGCCGGCAGCCAGCGTGGCGCCGACCGTGCCGCCATCATGCTGACGATGATCACGACCTGTCGCCTCAACGACGTCGATCCCAAGGCCTGGCTCGCCGACGTCCTCGCCCGTATCGCCGATCTTCCCGCTTCGCACCTGCACGAACTGCTGCCCTGGGAATGGAAGCTCCTGCGCCAAGCCGACAAGCCCGCCGGTCAGCAGGCCGCCTGACCTTCATACAACGCCATCATAGAGCTCGCCGTGCCCGCGCGCATGCGTCAATCAGGCGGTCTTCGTCGTATGCGTACGGCTCGTCTGCTTCCTCCCTCGACTTAAGCCGCTGTTGGACAGGTCCAACAGCGGCCTTTTTCTTTCGCCAGTGCCGTGGCTTGCGACGAGCGAGCCTTCAGCCGCACGAAAGCCCCTCCTTTTGCGGCGGAGTAAATCGCCGCAACTGTCAGACGCTGATCGAGAGATTCTGCGCGGTGATGGTGAGAAACTGGACAGGAGCGTTGCTCACGTCCACATCAATTAACCCGAGACGGCGAAGCACCGTATCAAGCGAGCGGCGCGCCTGGGTTTCCGGCGCGCCGTCGATACAGATGTCCATCAAACCCGACCGGAGACATTTTTTAGTGCTCTGAGTAAGCGCGTGCCCAATCCAAAAGACCTTGGCAGGATGAGCGTTCAAAGCCGCCGCGATGCCCTCTCTTCCGGCACCCACACTGTACAGTCCGATAACGCGATTGTCGCGCAAGGCTTCCGTCAGCCTCTCTGCTGAAAGCAAATTGTCGTCATGTCCAAAAATGACGAGGTCGAAATTGTGATCGCCATTCGTGTGCTGCGCTAAATAATCCGAGAAGCCGCGTATGCGCTCCCTATGCGCCCGGTAGCCTCCGCTGTGGCACATGGCGAGCAAAGTGCCGCTGCTTCCCCGCAACATGCGCGACATATAGTAGGCGGCAGTCCTGCCAGCCGCGTAGTTGTCGATCCCGATATAGGGCACATCGTCGCCGGCGCTTCCCGTCAGCAATTGCACGACTTCCACGCCCGCCAGGCGGACTTGGCGGATGCTGGCCGTAATTTCAGGATGGTCTGGAGCCAGAACGATGAGGCCGGCTCGGCGAATAGGGGGCTTCGCAATATGTTGGGCGACGGCGGCGATATCGTCCTCGCGAACGAACGTCCGGTGCACCAAAATGGTTGGGTCCAGGGAGGCAGCAATTCTCTGGAACGTAGCGTTGAGGTCGGCATAAAACACTTCGGCCTCCGGCTGAACGAGAAGCACCTCAATCCGAATGATGCCGCTGTGAGGCCTCAATCGCCGGTCGCCGTATTTTAGCTTCTTTGCAACCTTGATGACTCTTTCGGCAAGCTCGGTCCTCACGCCGCCACGGTCGTTAAGAACCCGCTCGACGGTTGCGGTACCGACATTCGCCTCACGCGCAATGTCTCTGATTGTTGGACCACTCAAACGCCTGCCTCCGGCGTGACTTTGATCAACACGGAACGGGATTTGCGGCGTTGCCGCACTTACTCGGTCGACTTGGTCTTGTGGACGTAGGGACCGTTGCCGTCGAAAGTGTAGGCGGTCTTCACCGTTGTATAGAATTCCTGCGCGTAACGGCCCTGCTCGCGTGATCCATAACTGGAGCCTTTGCGGCCGCCGAACGGCACGTGATAGTCCACGCCGGCCGTCGGCAGATTCACCATCACCATGCCGGCCTCTGCATTGCGCTTGAAGTGGGCGGCGTATTTCAGGCTCGTGGTGCAGATCCCCGACGACAGGCCGAATGGCGTGTTGTTGGCGAGTTCAAGCGCCGCGTCATAGTCCTTCGCCCGGATTACGCTGGCCACTGGCCCGAAAATCTCCTCGCGCTCCACGCGCATCTCATTGCTCACCTGCGTGAGCAGAGCGGGCGCGAGATAGAATCCGGGCACGTCGCGTTTCAGCAGCTTTCCCCCGGCGACAAGCTTGGCGCCTTCCACCTGGCCTATGCTGATATATTTCATGTCCTGGTCGAGTTGGCTCTGGTCGACGACCGGGCCGACATGCGTGCCGGCTTTCAACGCATCGTCAATGACAAGCCCCTGCATCCGCTCCTGCATGGCGGTCACGAATCGATCGTGGATGCCATCTGTCACAATTAGCCGCGACGAGGCAGTACAGCGCTGGCCGGTGGAGAAGAAGGCGCTGTTCACCGCGCATTCCACTGCTAGCTCCAGATCGGCATCATCAAGGACCACCATAGGGTTCTTGCCGCCCATCTCGAGTTGAAGCTTCTTCATCGGTTCAGAAGTGATGCACGTCTGGGCGATCTTGCGCCCCGTCGGCACTGAGCCCGTAAAGGAGATGGCTGAAACTTTCGAGCTGTTCAGCATCGCCTCGCCAACCACCGAGCCGCGGCCCATGACGAGGTTGAATACACCTGGCGGCACTCCGGCGCGTACGATGATCTCGGAGAGCGCATGAGCCGAACCCGGCACGAGCTCGGCAGGCTTGAACACAACGGTGTTGCCGTAGGCAAGCGCTGGGGCGATCTTCCAGGCTGGAATCGCGATCGGAAAGTTCCAGGGAGTGATGAGCCCGATGACGCCAACCGGCTCGCGGGTGATCTCCACATCGACGAATGGCCGTACCGATGGCAGCTTCTCGCCCGCCATCCGGAGGCACTCACCGGCAAAAAAATGGAAGATTTGTCCAGCGCGCGCGACCTCGCCGATGCCTTCCGGCAAGGTCTTTCCCTCCTCGCGGGAGAGCAGGCGGCCGAGCTCGTCCTTGCGAGCTTGGATCTCATCGCCAACCGCCTTGAGGATGTCATGCCGGGTCTGAATGGAGGAGCGCGACCAAGCCGGAAAAGCATCAAAAGCGGCGGCGATCGCACGCTCAGTCTCGGTGGCCGAGGCGCGGGCATATTCACCGACAACGTCATTGGTGTTGGACGGGTTGATGTTTGGGGTGACCTCTGCCGCGGGAAGCCACTCGCCAGCAATATAGTTCTTTGTCATCGATAAGCTCTGAGCTCGGGTTGAATTCTTCAGGTAGATACGGCCTCGCACATCGTATCGCCGGAGTGAGTCACTTCAGCAGAACGATTCAGCGCCCCCAGCGGAGGGCCAACGGGTTGACCCCGCGTGCAAGCTCAATCAGCCCGGCCGTCGTTTTGGGATGAATTTGCTCCAGGGGATGCCGCACAGCGTCACATCTGATGACGTTGCCTTCCCTCATCACGCTCTTGGCAGCGCGCAGGCCACATTGACGGTTCTCGTAGTTGATCAACGGCAGCACTGTTGCATAGGCGGCGGCCGCTTCCGTGCTCCGACCCGCCATATAATGATCGAAAACGGCGCGCAACAGATCGGGACACAACGCGCTCGACATCGTCCCGGTCGCGCCAGCTTCGAGATCTGCCATCATAGTAATGGCTTCTTCTCCGTCAAACGGACCCGCTATGGCAGCACCTCCTGCCTCGATCAGATTGCGCAGCTTCGCCGCAGCAAAAGGCACTTCGATCTTGAAATGGTTTGCGAGCGGCACCTGTTGTGCCAGCCGCACGAGAAAAGATACCGAGAGCGTTACGCCGCTGAGCGGCGCATCCTGAATCATAATCGGGATTCTTGCCGCATCGGCCACACGAGCGAAATGCTCGATCATTTGGGCTTCGTCCGCCTTGAGACCCGAGCCGTGATAAGGCGGCATCAGCATGAGAAGGCTTGCGCCTCGTTCGGCCGCGTAACGTGCGCGCTCCACCGCGATACGAGTGCTGAAATGGCTGCATGTCACCATGACCGGCTTGCGGCCAGCCACATGTGATAGGCAGAGGTCAACCAGCAATCTGCGTTCCTCATCAGACAACAGGAACTGTTCAGAATAGTTGGCCAGGATGCAAATTCCGTCGACCTTCTGATCGATCATGCAATCCAGAACGCGCCGTTGCCCCTCAAGGTCGAGATCTCCAGAGTCGGTGAATGGCGTTGGCGCAACGGGAAACAAGCCACTATAGGGCGCACGTTTATGGGTTTGCATGGGTCAGGATCTCTTTTCTAGGGTGCGGAGCATAGGAATGAGCGGCTGTATCGGGTTCATCGATCCGGTATCGCGAATGTTCTATGGCTCGCACAATATGTAAGAACGGGCCTCAGTCGTGGTCACGGAGCACCTGCCAAAAATTACTATCCGGCTGAGATCGGACTATTGCCGGTCAGTTCTCCTACGGTTCGGCCGCGCTTTGAACATTCGGCGCGAACATCGACAGGGAACGCAAAACCACTAACAACTGTCGTTCGACAGACGAGTTCGTTGGCACGTGCATTCCGATCCGCGAGGAGATCAGCCCGTGACAATATGCGGATGCGCTTTCGGTCACTGTCGATCTCTCGCGGGCGCAGTTGATTCTCGAACGATCAACCGCGTCTCGAGATCTACTCTGGAGTGTATATCCAGCGAATTTCGGTCTGCCAGAAAGTAATTAGCTGCCTGTTCGCCCATCAGACGAGCCGGGACGTCAACCGTCGTGAGGCCGGGAGTGAGATATTCGGCGATATCGAGGTTATCGAAACCGATCATCGATATGTCTTGAGGTACACGTAGTCCTGCATCCTGGCAGCCGCGCAAAGCACCGACAGCAAGCACGTCGCTTCCGCAAAATATCGCCGTTACATTTCTATTTTGATTGAGAATGATTTTAGCTGCGGCTCGGCCACGGCTGAATTCGTAAGGGGATTCCACAACGACAATGCTGGAGCGGTCTATTCCACGACGTTCAGCCATAGCCAGAAAGCCCTCAAGGCGACCAGATGCACGATCGTTCTCGCGCGTTACACCAGCAATGACTCCGAGATTCTTGTGACCGAGGTCTGCAAGGTAGCTTGCTGCCAAAGCCCCGCCACTGCGATTGTCAAAACCCATGCTGGGAATCGAGGCATCTTCCGAAAGCGCGTAGGTTACTGCAAATCTTACCTTGTGTTCACGCAGCAGCTTGAGGGTTTCTTTTCGATGGCAGGAGCCCACGAGAACAATGCCGTCCACGCCTTTTTCGATAAGATTACGTACAACGCGGATCTCGCGGTCCAGATCGTAGCCTGTTGCAGAGTAGACCAGAGACGCACCCGCCGGCGCCAGCCGGCTCTCCAGGCCTTCCAGCATTCGAGTGAAGATCGCACTGTCTAAAGTCGGAACTATCAAGCCAATCAGCCGGGAACGCGAGGATCGTAGCGCGCGTGCCGACCCGTTGGGAACGTACCCGAGCTCATCAACGACCCGCAAAATGCGCTCTCTCATATCGATCGCGACGGTTTCCGGTCGATTCAACACACGCGAAACTGTGGCGATAGAACAGCCCGCCCGCTTGGCTACTTCGACGACAGTCGGTGATTGTTTTTGGTCCACACGGGGCATTTTATCCAAAGCCATGAGCCTATTTCTTCCTCGCCGCCAGCTTTGAGAGGCTGCGCGTCAGATCGGTTCTGAAATCGTTACCATATCAGACGGCTCAACGGAACCAAAAAAAAACGCGCTAGAATGCCCTCATATTGGGCTGTAATGATCACTTTTCTCTGTGTCCTATCTTTTTTGTTGCACTCTTGCTGGCTCCGATGTAAACCTTTTCATATCTCGGCGCCCGGTGCACAATGCGCTCGCGTGCGGCAACGGCTTCCGGTGCGAGGCAAGCTGGGCTGGTCAGAAGCAATGAGCCGGCGATTTGGCAGTGGAGAAGGCATGCAAGCGAAGGACAAACGAACGGGTCAGGTGCCAATTATTACGGCTAGGCAAGCCGTATCGCTGATCTCCGATGGTGATTGCGTTTATTTCGGTGGTTCTGCTGGCGTCGCCATCCCGGAGCTGATCATCGACGCGCTCCGCGACGTTCATTCCGAGCAGGCATCTCCTAAGAACTTGATGCTGGTTGGTACGGTGGCAATTGGCGATTGGGCCACGACCGGATTCAACAAATTGGCTGCTCCGGGCCTGGTTCGTCGAGTTGTGGCGAGCGGTTTGAACAATTGTCCTGCGCTTGGACGGCGGGCGTTGGCCAATGAAATTGAAGCGTACACTCTCCCTCAGGGAGTCTTGGCACAGCTCGCCCGTGAAAATGCAGCGGGGCGCTCCGGTGTAATCACGAAGGTCGGGCTGCGGACATTCGCCGATCCCCGCATCGGGGGCTGCAAGCAAAGCGAGTGTAGCAAAGAGGATATGGTTGCGCTTGTCGATATCGAAGGAGAAGAGCACCTGCTCTATAAGACCTTCCCAATCCAGGTCGCGATCCTGAGAGGCAGCATTGCGGACGAGAAGGGAAACATCTCCCTGGAGGACGAGGCATATGTCGGCGAAAGCATGTCGATCGCGGCTGCAGCGCGCCGCTCAGGTGGAATAGTCATTGTCCAGGTCAAGCGGCTAGCCGCATCCGATACGCTAAATCAACGAGAAGTAAGAATACCTGGAGTTCTGGTCGATTACCTCGTCGTCGATCCCAATCAGCGACAGACATATGCGACGGAGTATAGCCCAGCCTATGCGGGCAAAATGCGCGTACCGGATGGCAAATTCGCCTCGCAGCCGTTCGACGTGAGAAAGGTGATCGCGCGTCGCGCGGCGCTTGAGTTGACCCCCGGAGCTACCGTCAACATCGGCTATGGCATCTCGAACGGGATTGCGGTCGTCGCCGCCGAAGAAGGAATATATCGCTCAGTCACACTGACAGCCGAGCAGGGAGTGATTGGCGGCATTCCTGCACCCGGACAGGATGCGGGCGCCGGCACGAACTACGACATGATAGCACCGCAACCGGATCAGTTCGATTTCTACGATGGCGGCGGGCTCGATATCGCATTCCTGTCTTCTGCGGAAGTCGATCGACACGGCAACGTCAACGTCAGCCGCTTCGGCGACAAGATCATAGGACCTGGGGGCTTCATAAACATCAGTCAGGGCGCGCGAAAAGTCGTCTTCTCCGGCACTCTCACGGCGTCCGGCTTGAAGGCGATCCCGGAAGGCGGCTCTCTCGTCATTGCCAATGAGGGGACGGTCAAAAAATGGGTGAAGGACGTCTACCAAATCACCTTCAGTGGCGCTTTCGCAAAAGAGCGCCAGCAAGAGGTCGTATTCATTACCGAGCGTGCCGTGTTCAAGCTTACGCCGAACGGCCTGATGCTGACCGAAGTAGCGCCTGGCGTATCACTCGAAAAGCACGTGCTGCCGAACATTGAATTCGAGATAGCCGTGTCGCCCGACCTGAAGCTGATGGACGCAAGGATTTTCAAGAATGAGCCGATGAATTTGGCGGTGCGGTTCCACGATGGCGCCGGACAGGCGTAGGGGAGGAGCCATCGTGACGTTCGTTACAAGAGATTACGAGGACAAGGTCGAAATCCTGGCGATGAACAGGCCAGAGCGACGTAACGCTCTGGGCCAAGACATGCTCAAAGATCTGCTTGAATCCATGAGCAGAGCGGCCAACGACAAAGACGTCAACGTGATATTGCTCGCTGGAAACGGCCCCGGTTTCTCGGCTGGTGCAGACCTTAAGGACTTTTCGGCCGGCGACATCAACGGCACGTTTGATCTGAACCGCCGACTGGGCGCGTTTGTGCGCTCTCTCGCTCTTGTCAGGAAGCCTGTCATCTGTGCTGTCGATGGGTTTGCTTTGGGTGGCGGCTTCATGCTCGCAGCATCGTGCGACGTTGTCGTAACCGCTCCATTGGCGCGCTGGCATTTGCCAGAAGTGTCTTTAGGCTGGTTGCCGGGCTTTGGACTGGACACTTTAGCTGCACGCGTTGGACCGTTCGCGGCTCGCTCCTTGAGCTGGAGCCCGACACCGATCGATGGCGTGGAGGCTCATCGGTTGGGGCTGGCTGACATTCAGTCGCTCCCAACTGAAACTGCGCGCGAGGCGTCGCTCCGCTACGCCAAAGGCCTAGCGGCAATGCCGCCTCATGCCGTGCTGACCACGAAACAATTCTTCTCCACTTCGGTAACAGCGAGGGCAGAAGTCATGGATCACTTGGCGAACCGCTACTTTGCTCAGGATATCCTTCACGAGACGGCACGAGCGAATATGCAGCGCTTCCTTCCCAAGAAGACGGCCGGCGCCTAGCCTCAGGGTGCATGAACAAAAGGGTCTTGGTCCCGAAGGAATGATATGAATCTCGCCACACAATCACTCATCCTCGTCCAGCGGCCTGAGCCAGCCATACTCCTGCTGGGGCTCAATCGCCCAAGGCAAAGAAACGCATTGAGTGCGGCTCTGTTGGGTCAACTTGCCGATGCGCTTCGTGCAGCTCGTCTCGACGAGGCTGTGCGATGCGTAGTTCTTAGTGGCGATGAAAGTACCTTCTCCGCTGGTGCTGACATCAAGGAAATGCGGCAGGACGGCTTCGAGGCGCTGAGCGATCCCACACGGCAGGATGCATGGGATAGCATCGCTGGCTTCCCTAAGCCGCTCATTGCGGCCGTTCGAGGCGTGTGCCTGGGTGGCGGCCTTGAGCTCGCGATGCTCGCTGACATCCTGCTGGTGTCAGAAGACAGCGTACTCGCGCAACCGGAAATCACGATCGGGATCATGCCTGGCGATGGCGCAACGCAGCGGTTGACGCGGATTGTCGGCAAATCGCTGGCTATGCAGATGATGTTGACGGGTGAACCAATTAGCGCGGAACAAGCAGTGGCTGCTGGACTGGCATCTGAAATGCTGCCGGCGTCAGAGTTGCTCGGACGGGCGCTGGCGATAGCTCGCGTCATCTCGAATCACGCGCCGATCGCTGCTCGCTTGGTCAAGGAATCGATCCAAGCCGCCTATGAAACCCCGCTTTCGGCCGGCTTGGCGATCGAGCGGCGCGCGATCCGGTATGCCTTCACCACCGACGATCAAAAGGAGGGCATGGCTGCCTTCGTCGCAAAACGGCCAGCGGTATTCTGCGGACGTTGACGGAGGGGCACGACTCAGGCCGCCCCATGACTTAGTGGTCGGCCGCATGCGGGAGCATTCAGAGCGGGCTGCTCGCGCCAAAATGTAAACGTTTTCACCATAAAATGAACCGGAGGGAATGAATGACTACTATTATCGAGCCCATCACTCCAGTCACCTCGCAAACCATGGCGTTAGCCACGCCGCATGAAAAGCAGGTTGCCACCAAGAGCATGACCATAGCTTTGGGCGGTGGCGTAGCTTTGGAGTGGTACGACTGGACCGTCTACGGAATGATGGCTTCATTTCTGTCGCCGCTTTTCTTTCCCTCTAGTGATCCGACGACGTCGCTGCTCGCCGCACTTGCCGTGTACGGCGCGGGCTTCTTCGCGCGACCGCTGGGAGCAGCGATACTCGGTCCGATTGCCGATCGCATCAGCCACAAGCGAGTGATGATGATCTCAGTGACCGCAATGGCCTTGTGCTCGCTGCTGATTTCCGTCTTGCCGGGTTACAAGGAGCTTGGCGTCGCGGCGGCCGTGATTCTGCTGCTCGTCCGACTCATCCAGGGTCTCGCCACCGGCGCTGAAGCGGGTGTCGCTAACGCCATCGCGATCGAACTTGCACCGCCGGGCGAGGAGGGGCGATATCTTGGTCTGATCGGTGGCACATTTATCCAGCTCGGTGTCTTCGCATCCAGTTTGGTCGCCTTTTTCGTGAGTGCCTCGGTAGCTCCCGAGACAATGCATGAATGGGCTTGGCGGCTGCCCTTTGCAGTCGGCGGAGTACTCGGCCTGCTGATCATCTATTTGCGTAGCAAACTGCCAGAGACCTTAATCAAGCACGTCATGCATCGCGACGAACTGTCGCGCACTCAGGAGACCACAGGCGACGTGTGGAAGACGCTCTGGAGCGTACGGCTTTCGCTGCTCGCCGTCATCCTGGTTGTCGGAGCGGTGCAGATCGCGAACTACGCGTGGAATGCTGGTTTGCCCAACCTCGCCAACGGCGTGTTCAAGGAGAACAGCACCTGGGTGTACGGGATAACGACTCTCATGGGCCTGATCTGGATCGTCGCAGCGCCCTTCGTGGGCGCCTTCGCAGACAGGGTCCGCCCCTCGCGCGCATTCACGCTGCTCCGGCTACTGCTCGTCGCGTGCTTCTTTCTCACTTTGGTTTACTCCGAGAAGAGCATTTCCACGTTCTTCTTTGTGATGGTGTTCGGAGGCGCGATCGTCGGCTTCAACATGGCTCTCTACAACTTCATCGCAACTACGCTGATGCCACGAGCGGTGCGCACGACGGGCATCGCTGTCGGGTATGCGCTCGGGGTATCACTGTTCGGCGGGACCTCACCCTATTTGCTGGTGTGGTTGCAGCACGCGAATATGGCCTGGATATTTCCCGTCTATGGATCGGTGGTCGCGGTGCTGAGCGTGGTCGTTTATCACGTCGCGAAGAAGCGCGGCCACGTCTACATCGGCGACTAATGACAAAGCCCTTGTAGCTGCAATTCGGCTCAGCCTGGAGCCCAGAATCTTCTTGGGAGAAATTATGTCGACAAGCAATTTCTCATCTGCACGCCAGCGCATGCTGGATCGCATTGCGCAAACGCGGGATGCTGTCACGGTGGGCCTGCCGCATTGGGCCGGTACTGAGGATGGAAAATGGATATCCACACCCGATGGTGATTGGACTGGCGGAGCCTTCGTCGGCGAACTGTGGCTAGCGCATTTGGCGGATCCGCGACGCTTCCCCATTTCTGACGCGCATGCAGCTCTGGCCCGCATGCTGCCTCGTGCCCAGCGCCGGACGGCATTCAAGGGCTTTGGTTTCTACCACGGTGCGGCGCTTGGAAGTATCCTTTTCGGGGATGAAACGGCACGTGATGCCGCGCTCACGGCAGCTAGATCCCTGGAGGAGATGTTCGACCCACAATTGGGCTTGATCCCTCTCGGCCAGGATGCCGAAGAAGCCAGCGCGGTGGGGACAGCCGAAAGCAGCATCGACTCCCTCCAGGCCACCGGCCTGCTTTACTGGGCCGCGGACCAGCTAAGCGACTCGCACATGGAGGAGGTCGCCAACGCCCACATGCGGAGGGTATTGGAAATCCACGTGCGCCCCGACGACTCGGTGATCCAATCATCCACGCTCGACCCGCAAACGGCGAGGGTGCTGAGAACGCATACGCATAAGGGATACAGCGACGTTAGCACCTGGGGACGTGCGCAGGCTTGGGCGATGCTCTATACCGCCCATGCTGCCATGGTTCGTCCAGAGGAGCCTTTGTGGCGCGAATATGCCGTGCGCGTGCTGAACTGGTGGATCGACCACGTTCCCGCGGCCCTCATTGCGTACTGGGACTTTGATGACCCGGCAATTCCGACGAGCAACAGGGATACCGCGGCCACTGCTATCGCTGCGGCAGCATCCCTGCGACTTGCGTCAGCACTCGGCCCCAGTGGTGGCGCCAAGTACCGAGACTTCGCGGAACGTACCGTCACTCAGCTGGTCTCGGGTTATCTGACGCCTGTCGGTCCTGACGACCAGCGTCCGCCTGGAATGCTCACTGGGGGATGCTTCACCCGGAAAGCGGTCGCGCGGGATATCGACACAGCGCATGACGCAGAATTGATATTCGGTAGTTACTACCTGTTTGAATCTCTTGTGATCCTGACCGGCCTCGTGTCTGCGGGGCGGATCTAGTAGGACGGAATAGATAGCTACGTCAAAAGCGAGGGCGATGTTCCGGGTGCGGTTGAGGGCAGGGCCGCCCAACGCGACGAACCTCATTCTTGATCGGTACATGCCTCTTCGTCGGGCTCAATCGCTTTGCGGCCTCGGTTGGCTGGCTGTCGAGACTCGGATCGATGCAATGAAGCGAGACGCCCCTTGGCCGTTTGGCCATTGGAGCCGGCCGGACGCGCGGTCGCTGCAACCCCGGCCATGATCATGTCGGGCTTCACGATCGCGCCGCTCTCCGACGGGGTGCTCGTGCAGGCCATCGGTTATCCCGCGCCGGAGTCGCGGCGATAATTGTCAGCCTGCTCGCGGCGGCGCTCTATGCCGTATCGCACAGAGTCGAGAGTGCCGATCCCAAGCAAAGTAATCGTTCTTTTCTGATTGGGAATGGCCGCGATATTCGCGTAGGTGCTGGCCCCAAGGCTGACCACCATCACTTTTGTATTTTCGTCAATCGAGTATGTGCCGTAATACGCAATGCTTGACGCTACGATGCTTTGCGTCTCTTTCCGCGTCTGAGCAAGACGCGCCGTCACTCACTTACGGCTCCGCTTTGGCCGAATGAATCCGCGTACGATTGCTCAATTTTCGCAACTTCATCTTGAGTGAGCTCGGCAAATTCGTTCTCTCGTGCCCGCTTTGAAAGTCTTCCTTGATTCTGTCGCAGAAAGCCAAACAAGTTGTTGAGCGTTCGCTCGGGCATGTCGATGATGTTTTCGACTCCGGATCGGAACATATCGAAGTTGCGAAGGAAGCTCGTCTCATTCGGAAGGTCCAGCTCAATCGTCTGGCGTACACATTCGTACAGAAATTCCGCATGCGGGGTCGCGTCGAAGAAGCGGTAAAAATCCCCGGTGTCGTTCAAAACCTTCACATTATTCTTTGGGGTCGCTTCCCATTGAACGCACGGAAGTAGCCTGCTGGAATAGCTTTCCAGCACGCCTTTGTACTCGGTGATCCGGTCAAGAATCGCCGACGACACTGGAAAATGGACCCCAGCCGGATTAAACCCGCGCCGCGCGAGGACATGATGCATCAGATATCGATGGATGCGTCCGTTGCCATCCTCGAATGGATGGATATAAACAAAGCCGAAGGCGAGCACCGCCGCCGCGATAATGGGATCGAGCTCGTTCTCGGCGGCGAGATCGAATGCGATCAATCCCGCCATAAGAAAGGCGATGTCTTCATGCCTCGCGCTGATATGGTCCGGGATAGGCCGCTGTGTATCGCGGTCATGCTCTCCGACGAAGCCTCCTTCCTGCCGGAACCCGAGCTTCACGAAACGCTCGTCTCCGATGACGATGCCTTGCAGGCGCAAAAACTCCTGCTCGTCGAGCGGCGCGCGTCCAGCCTCGCCGATGGCGCGTCCCCATCTTTGAATGCGATCCTGAGGCGGCCTTTCTCCTTCGATGATGTAACTGGACTTTGAATCTTTCAGCAGCAGAAAGGCGGCGGTGCGCGCGAGCAAATCCTTCGGGACTTCGCTGACGACAGCGCGCGCGCGCTCCTTCCAGTTCTGCGCGATAAATTGGTTCAGCGCAGGCGTCTTGAAAACGAGCGGACAAAATTCCGGGGTGCCGGGAAGGTTGTTGCGAACGCGATGCCGGGCGGAATTCCTGCCAACCCCTCCAAACTGGAGATCGGTATCGATGGCGTCTACATATGAGACCTTGTCTGTAAGCGACAGATTCAGCTCGCGGCCAAGCAACCACTCGTACAGAAACCAGATGCGGCGCGTGTAAATGCCGGTTGGCTTCTGCCGGACAAGCTCAGCGATATCGCCCTCGTTGACGGCGAGGAAAAGCCGCTTCAGGACGGAAAGATCGACCCCTTCGTTCTTGAGGGCAAAAGTCAGGTGTCCCTCAAGCGAGGCCTGGGGAGCATGGCGAGGCGTGTAGATGCGCCAACCATCCCGTTCAATGATGCGGTGCCTGACTCCGATGGCCGAAAGGGTACAGGGGACCGGCACGGCCAGCTTGTAAGCGTCGATGAGCGCGGCATAACCCGCCGGGACAGCGGGCTCAGGCAATCGCCTATCGTGAAAAACATTCACTGACCCTGAAAATTCTGCGCTCACTTACTTTCCTCTGAAAAACACTTTCTGTCCTCGAATTTTCGTCACTCAGGGCGTCGATTTCCGAAATCACATCATGCCACGTGAAAAACAATCTCTCAATGCCATTCTCGTGAAAATATTTCACTAACGACGGAAAACGCGTCCACCAATAAACAGGCGGACAAGGGTCGGTCCGGGATGGGAACCCGTCATGGCGCCGGTGATCGCCGACGTTCTGCTTTTCGTGTCGCCACCATTTTCATCAAGTTCGGCGTCGTCTCCCCGATGGTCCGACGAAGGCGAATTCTCCTGGCATTCGGACCCGTTGCGATGACCGCCGCGACGACCCCGGTCCAGCCACTCGTACGGGACGACCAGGAGGCGCTGCCGCTCTTAAAGATCGGCGCGGGCGTCCAGAAGACAGAGGCCACATGCTGTCAATCGCGGCTTCGAGCCTGACCGCAAGAGAGATGCCGTTACCGGTGAGACCGGAACGAGCAAGCGTGGCGTCATGCTGGTGGGTCCGCTTAGCTCGGCTAGCCGGCAGGCCTGGTCTTGACGGGACAGCGTTTCGATCTCGGTCGATAGTCCCTCGACAAGTCGTCCAGACGGCACTTCCGCTAGACCCTCGAGGTCATGAACGCGATGCCTGCCTCTGCGGATGCGCCAGAAGGTGCGCAACGTTTCGCAGAGAAACGAAAGCACATTGGAACGGGCGCACATGGCTTTTGGCTCCGGACAGTCGGCAGAGAATGTCAGATGGTCCCAATATCTGCGATCAGCACCGAACCGGTCGATGACTCCGTAACCACCAACATGTCGGCTGCTAAATTCAGTGCGACGTTAGTGCATGTTGGGCCCGCACAAGATTTGATGCGGGCAACGCATTCGCCGTTCGCTTGCATGACAAAGACATGGCCGAGCGAGGCATGGGCCACGAAGAGGTGGTGTCTCTTAGGATCAAACGTCAGTCCGTCAGGACCGCTCGTTCCGAAGAACGAACTGAACCGTCCGACTTTCGCGACTCCGCCGTCCTTCGTCAGTGGAACGCGCCAGATGCTATTGTCGCGGGTCATTGCCACGAAGAGAACCGCTTCTTCGCGATCGAGCACGAGACCATTGGGGCTTGGCCCACTCGCGATCAGGCAATCCAGTCGGCCATCCGGGCGCAGGCAATAGAGGCGGCCTGTGGGATCATGCAGGCCGGTCTGTCCCTGATCGGTGAAGTAGATATCTCCATTCGATGCAATATGGAGATCGTTGCATCCCTTGAACGATTCCGAATTGCGATGCCGCAGCAGCGGCCGGACTGCGCCTGATTGCGGATCGACCTCCATCAAGCCGTTCATGTAATCGGCAACCAGGATGTGGCCGTCACCGGCAATCTTCAGACCGTTCGGCCAGCCGTCATATTCGGCGACGAGGGACCAGGTCCCGTCCGGCGAAATCCGAAAGATGCGTCCAAACGGGATATCGACGATGTAGAGATTGCCGTCGCGATCAAACGCCGGCCCCTCGATGAAGCAGTCGACGGGTGCGCCACCCTTGTTGGCATCCGCCCATGCGGAGCGCACCCCCCGGCGACGGAATTCGTCCGGCATAGCCGAGAACACTCGTGAAGGAACGAGCTTCGGTGGCTGCTCCAAATACATCACGGCGTAACGTCCAGATGGCGGCGCTGCTGGCCCTCATACTTGTAACCGAACAGCTTGGGCATCGGTCCCTTGTTACGGTCCTTGCGTGCGGTCTGCTCCCAGGCATGGGACAGGATACCGACTGCGCGCGATAGGCAGAAAATGCCGCGAGCCAGCGGCGCGGCGAAACCGAGTTCGCCATAGATGACGGCGGTGGCGCCATCGATGTTCATCGGAATGAGCCTGCCCTTGCGCTGCTGCATCAGGCGTTCGATCGCGCGCGCCGCCTTGGCATAGCGGCCGCCGACACTGCAGTCTGCGACCGCTGCGTCCACCAACGCCAGAAGCGGCGCCGCGCGCGGATCGACCGGATGGAAGCGATGGCCGAACCCTGGCAGATACTTGCTTCGTCTCGCGGTGAAGTGGTCGACGGCGGCCGCCGCCGCTGCGTCGATCTCCTGTGCCTCGCTGCGGCGGAGCACATCGTCATAGAGCTCGATCGCCTGCTCGCCGGCGCCCCCATGGACGTTGTCGAGCGTGTTGATCGCTGACGCCATCGCGCCGTTTAGCGGAAGCCCACAGCTCACCGCCATCTGCGCGATCGCGATCGACGGCGCATGCGGCCCGTGGTCGACGGATGCGACGAGTGCGGCCTGCAACAGCTTCTCCTGTTGCGGCGTCGGCAGTTCGCCACGCAGCATCAGCCAGATCATCGCCGGGAACGAGATACCGCCGATCAATTCCTCGATGTCATAGCCGCGATAGGCGATGCGCCCCGGGGAAATGTCGCAGATCGAGGTCCGCCACCATTGCGCGGCAGCCAGTTCCAATGTGGAAGCATCGGTCATCGTTAGGTCCCCATTTTCCGGCTTATCGTCTTAGTCGGCTAGTAGCCACGGCTCATTGAGATTATTCTTCTCAGGCATCGCCATAGTTTAGGCGCTTCGCGTCGAAACGGCCGCCGCGATCGGTGCCACGCCGATGGCTCCGTTCGCGACGAACTGGTCAATCTCCCGTTCCGAATAGCCGAGCTGTGTCATCCAGTGCACAGTATCGGCGCCGAGCGCGGGTGGTGCAGGCGGCGGAGGAAAGTCCTCTTCGAAGCGAAAGCCCGGTCGCGCCACGCGCAAGGCCTTGCCGTCGCTCCGCGTCGCCGGCAGTGTTTCGATGAAATGTCTTCCGACGACCTGCGCCTCGGTCAGAATCTCGGGGACCGTGAGCACGCATCCGGCCGGTACGCCAGCCGCATTGAACTGTGCCTCCCACTCCTCGGCAGGCTTTGCTGCAAGCGCGCGGTTCAGTTCGTCCGTGAGCGCGCCGCGATGGGTCTTGCGGGTCTGACGTTCGGCGAAGCGCGGATCGGATTTGAGGTCCGGCCGACCGATCAGGTCGCAAAGCGTCTGATATTGCTTCTGCTCGTTTGCGGCGATGTTGAGCGGCCCGGTCGCGGTCCTAAAAGTGCCCGATGGCGCGGCGGTGAAGTTCTCGTTCCCCATCGGCTGCGGGGTGACGTCGGCGTTGAGATGGTTCGAAACCACCCATCCCATCGCGGCAATCGTGGATTCCAGCAGCGATACGTCGATGAACCGGCCGCGGCCGGTCTGGCGTTGCTCAATCAACGCCGAGGCAATGGCGAATGCCGCGGTCAGGCCCGCGATGGTATCGGAGATCGGAAAGCCCGTGCGCAGGGGCGCCGAGCGGGTGTCGCCGGTCACGCTCATCGCGCCGGACAGGCCCTGCACGATCTGATCGTAAGCTGGGCGTCCAGCCCAGGGGCCGGTCTGCCCGAAGCCGGAAATCGCACAATAGACCAGACGCGGATTGTGCTTCGCTAGCGTCGCAAAGCTGAGTCCAAGCCGCTCCATAACTTTGGGCCGGAAGTTCTCCAGCAAGACATCCGCAGTGGCGACGAGGCGCAGGAAAATCTGCTTGCCGTCCTTCGACTTTAGGTCGATCGCAATCGATTGCTTACCGGCGTTGACGGCGACAAAGGACAGTCCCTGCAGCCGGTCGGACATTTTCGGGTCGGCCCCGAGCCGGCGTGCAAGATCGCCGCCTTTGGGATTCTCGATCTTAATCACCTCGGCGCCGAGGCGGGCGAGGTGATAGCCGCAGAACGGACCGGCGAGCACGTTCGACAGATCGAGGACACGAAGGCCCGATAGCGGCAGGGACATCTGATCAACTCCGAAAGGTCAGGCGAACGCAGCGCGTAGTCACTTCAATTGCTGTGCCGCCTGCTCAACGAACTTGTTGGTAAAGGTCTTGGAGAGATCGATCTTCGCTGCGGCGGTCTTGGGATCGTAATCGCTCAGCACGGCGAGCGGCACCTTGGCCGATTCCGGGTCCATCAATCCGGTCTGCGAGAACAGATGCTTCGATGCCTTGAGGATCTCGATGTTGACCTCGGTGTTCTCGGTCTTGTAGCCGGCGGGGATCGACTCGACCAATTGTTCGAGCGGCACTGAATTGATCCATCGATGAGTTTTCAGCAACGCGTTAACGAGCCGTTGCACAGTCTCCGGATTCTTGTCGATGAAGGATTGCTGCAAATAGAGGCAGGCGGTCGGGTAGACGCCGCCGAACGCCTGCTTCGAGCCTTCGTGGGTGCGTGCGTCGAACAGCGGTACGGCCGCCTTCTTGCGCGCGAGCATCGTGGCGATCGGGTCGAAGTAGACCAGCGCGTCGATGTTCTTGGCCTCCAACGCGACCATTCCCGGTGCCCCGCTGCCGACTGCAATGATGTTGACGTCGCGCGGGCCGAGACCGGCTTTCTTCATGTAGTAACGCGCCATGGTGTCCGTCGACGAACCCGGCGCGGTGATGCCGAGCTTCAACCCCTTCAGGTCGGCGCCGGTCTTGACCTTGTCGGCGAGGTCGCTGCGCACCCCCATGAGCACGCCCGGAATGTCGTTGAGCAAGAAGACGCAGGAAATTATCTTGCCTTGAGCCTGCATCTGGATGGTGTGGTCGTAGAAGCCGACAGTGCCGTCGACCGAGCCGCCGATCAGCGCCTGCAGTGCTTTCGAGCCGCCGGCTTGGAAATTCTCGACCGTGACGTCGAGACCTTCCTGCTTGAAGTTTCCGAGCGTCACACCGAGCTCAAGCGACATGTAGTTGAGGATCTGGGAGCCGACGGCGATTTTCAGCTTCGTCTTCTCAGGCTCCACCGCATGAGCGGATGCCACCGAGAGGCCGGCGACGGTCATACCAAGCATCAGCCGAGTCAAGGAACGCATAGTAGTTTCTCCCGTGAAGCTGTCGTGCAAATCAGGTTTCGTGGTCGGGAGCGGGGCGCCAGACCAGCAGGTGGCGTTCGACGCGGTCGACCAAGGCGTCGAGTGCCACGACGAAGACAGAGAGCACGACGATGCCCGCGAACACACCGGTGGCGTCGAGCACGCCTTCGGCCTGTGCAATCAGGTGCCCGAGGCCGGCGGACGAGCCAAGATATTCGGCGACCACCGCGCCCATTACGGCCATGCCGACTGAGACGCGGAGGCTCGACAGGATCCAGGTCGTGGCCGAGGGCAGATAGACGTGGCGCAGCAGCGAGGATTTCGACGCGCGCAACAGCCGCGCGTTAGCCAGCACCACCGGGTTGACCTCGCGCACGCCCTGGAAAGTATTGAAAAAAGCGACGAACAGGACGAGCGTGACGCCGAGCGCGACCTTCGAGGTCAGGCCGAGGCCGAACCAGATCACGAAGATGGGCCCGAGCAGGATGCGCGGGATCGCATTGAACATCTTGATGAACGGCTGCACCACCTCCGCGGCGAATGGGCTGAGGCCAAGCCAGATGCCGAACGCGGTGCCGATCGCGATACCGACCGCGAAGGACAGCACGGTCTCGAGCAGCGTGATGCCGACGTCAGTCCAGAAGTCGGAGGTCGACATCCACTCCCTCATCCGTGCGATCAGGGCCGACGGCGCCGGGAAGAAGAAGGGATCGACCAGGCCGGCGCGCATGCCGAGCTCCCACGTCAGCAGCAGCGCGAGCACGATCGCGGCCTGAGTGAGGACGACCTTACTTCTGCGTTGCATAGCTCTTCTCCACTTCGGCGCCGAGCAGCGACCAGATCTCGCGGTAAAGGGCGACGAATTCGTCGGTGGTCTGTAGGACCGAGACGTCGCGCGGCCGGGCGAGGGGGATCCTGACGTTGCCAACCATATGGCTCGCGGGCCCCGCGGACATCACGACGACGCGGTCTGCGAGCGTGATCGCCTCGTCGAGATCGTGAGTGATGAAGATCAGCGAGCGGCGGTCGGCCTGCCAGAGATCGAGCAGGATGCGGTGCATCAGGCGGCGGGTGTGGACGTCGAGCGCCGAGAACGGCTCGTCCATCAGCACGATGCGGGGCTCCATGATCAGCGTCTGGGCCATCGCCACCCGCTTGCGCTGGCCACCGGAGAGCTGATGCGGGTAGCGTTCCTCGAATCCCTTCAGCCCGACCTTGGCGAGCCACGGCCGCGCGCACTCGCGCGCTTTCTCAACCGACTTCCCCTGAAAAACGAGGCCCAGGCCAACGTTGTCCTGCGCGGTCTTCCAGGGCAGCAGTCCCTCCTGCTGCAGCATGTAGCCGGATTGATCGTTCAGCCCGGCGAGCGGCTTGCCGAAAATGCGCACGTCGCCGGCGGCGGGCTTCAGCAGCCCGGTGACAGTGTTGAGGATGGTGGACTTGCCGCAGCCGGTCGGGCCGACCACCGCGACGAACTCGGTCTCGCCGACCGTCAGGTTCATGCTCTTGACCGCAGTGAAATCGCCGAAGCGGATCATCACGTCGCGCAAATCAACGGCAGCCGCGCGCCCTTCCATTGTTTCGCTCCATAGAACTTATTCTGTTGTGCGCAACCCTCAAACCATCAGCGTGCCCCCGAGTCAAGTCTGTTCTGTTACAAAGAACGGCTTGACAGCTTGATCAGTTGCCTTTCTCGATACCAGCAGACAGTAGTTCTGTAGGACAGAACAGGATACGAATGGCCAGAATCGGTGTGGATGCGGTGGCGCGCGCGCTCGCCATTCTCAAGGCATTCGGGCCTGAGCGCCGCGAAATGACCCTGACCGAGCTCGCGACGGCGACCGATCTCTACAAGAGCACCGTGCTGCGGCTCACGGCGACGCTGGAAGAGGGCGGTTTCGTGACACGCGGCGATGACCGGCTGTACCGTCCCGGTCCAGAGCTATGGAGGCTCGGGACGCTGTATCGCCAGAGCCTGGATCTCGGCGATCTCGTTCGGCCAACGTTGCACCGGCTGGTCGATGCCACCGGTGAAACCGCGTCGTTCTATATCCGCGACGGCAACCAGCGCATCTGCCTTTACCGCGTGAACTCGCCGCGCGCCGTGAGGCATCATCTCGACGAGGGGCAACGACTGCCACTCAATCGCGGCGCGGCGGGGCATGTGCTCGCCGCCTATGGAGAAGGCATCGGCGCGAGCCGGAAGAAAGTGCTGGCCCAGGGTTATTACGTCTCGCTCGGCGAGCGCGATCCGGAGGTTGCTGCTGCTGCGGTTCCTGTACTCGATGGCCAGGGCAAGTTACGCGGCGCATTATCGGTATCAGCCATCCGAAGCCGTTTCGACGCACGGGCGCAAAAGCTCGCGCTGACATCGCTCAAGTTGGAAGCGCAGGCGCTTGTTGGCTTGCTACCCGCAAGCGAGGCGTGACCGCGCGTTGCGCTCCCAGTCCCCCGCTCCATGGCTTGGCAAAAACGATTTTTGGACCATTTCGCACTATTGGCGGTAATCTGGTTCAATCCACTCGCGGATGATCGCGAGTGGTGCGCGGATTGCGGTCGGAAGCTGGAGCTTGAGCGCCTCGAGCACACCCGGACGTGTGAGCCGATGGGAGGTCTTTAGAAAGGATCATCGCGCCGAGACGGGCCTGACCGGCCACGACCAGCACGGTGTAATCGAGTGACGTGAAAGCGGGACGAAAGTCCGGGATCCTGGCCGCGAGCTCTGGATTCGGGCTCGCCATCTCGTGCTGGCCTGCCTACGCGACCCAGTCGACGTCCCGGAAATCGTATGTTGCCTGTGGTCGCCGCACGTAACCGCTGCTCGCATAGGCGCCGATCGGAACCAGAACTTCGTCCACCGCGATCAGATCATTTCATCGGACGGTTGCATCCTGAGCGCGATGTCCGCCTCGCCAAGCGAAGGATTGAGGCGCTCCGCGCTGACTAGACCTGAGGAGTGAGATGTGGTTCTTCCTTTTGAGCGTTTCCGCGAACGGCGCCAGGCAACGGAAGGCGAACGCTGGCGAGCTGCCGTGAAGCGCGCGCGGCCGCTCACAGGTGAGTTCTTCGCGTCGAGTGAGCGATTGGCTTCCGTTGCCCATTGAGCGATGGCTCGCACTGCGGGAAGCCATCCGTGAGCACCATGCTCTCACGGATGCATCAAGGCGCGCCAGATCGGCCTTGAACGACCAACAAGGTGCTCGCTGAGACGTAGCTGGAGAAAGTGAGTTATCTCGGCGGTATCGTGTTCACGCCGAACGCCTTCGCGGTCGCAGCGATCGTCGAGAGGGCGAAGGAAATTTCCGCATCGGAGCGCTTCACCCTCTCTCTTTTCCACGATTTCCTGCGCCGGCCTACGATTCTCTGCGATCGCGTTCGCTCGGTGGTGCCGCCTCTTCTTCGCCGAGTTGCGCCATGAGCCAATCTGCAAAGGCTCGTACCGCCGATCTTTGTCGGCTGGCGCGCGGGTAGATAAGGCGGTGACCGACGTAGCGGACATCGTTTGCGCGTCCTGCCAGCGGAGCGACCAATCGTCCGCTCGCCAGTTCGCGCTCGGCCAGGAGGGTTGATTCCAGCGCCACGCCCAATCCCTCCGCAGCGGTCGCAATCGCAAGAAAGCTCCGGTCGAATCTCATGCCGTGAAGCGCAGGCGCTTCCAATCCATTCCCGGTGAACCATTGGTGCCACTGCACCCGCTTCACGTCGGAACGGATAAGCGTCTGATCGAGGAGATCGGCAGCCTTTCGTATCGATTTTGCGAGCGAGGGAGAGCAGAGCGGCGTTACCGTCTCCTCCGGCAGAGGAATAATTTCGACACCTTCCGCGCGCGGCGGACCGTAGACGATGTCGATATCGAAATCATCGTTGCTGAAGCGTGCGTAGTCGGTGTTTGCAGCCAGTCGAACTTCCAGCTTCGGGTAAGCGGCGAGAAACTGTGCAAGCCGTGGCGCCAGCCATTGCGCGGCAAAGCTGGGCGCGGAATGGACGCGCACCAATTGTGGCCCGCGCGCAGCGACTTCCTCCAGGCCACGGCGGAGCTGATCGAATGCCGCTCCCGTGTGACGCATCAGGTTCTCGCCGGCCGGCGTGAGCCGCACAGACCGCGAACTGCGCTCGAACAGAACTGTGCGAAGCGTGCCCTCCAGCTTGCGGATCGCGTGACTGACGGCGCTTGGCGTCAGGTGAAGCTCATTCGCCGCATCGCGAAACGATCCGGTGCGGGCAGCAGCTTCGAAGGCGCGAATTGCCGATATAGGGATATTCGACAGCATCTCATAAGTGAACCAGATTCATCGATCCGTGACAACTGTGCGCTTGTCCGTTCGCCCTCCGCGGGTCATTCCTAGCCTTGCCAAGGAAGAATAAATTCGTGGGAGGAACTGATGCTGCTCAGCGGTAAGACGGCAATCATTTCGGGCGCGGCCTCGCCGCGCGGGATCGGGGTTGCCACCGCCCGGCGGTTCGCGGCGGAGGGCGCTCGGGTCGCTATTCTCGATATCGACGCAAGCGCTGCGGCGGATGCTGCGGCATCGCTTGGAAACTCCCACATCGGACTAGGGTGCGACGTCGCCGACAAATCGTCCTGCGAGCAGGCGGTCGACCGCGTGATCGAATCCTTTGGCGGCATTGATGTTTTGATCAACAATGCCGGCATCACCCAGCCGGTGAAGTTCCTGGAGATTTCGGCGGCCGATTGGGATCGCATTCAGGACGTTAATCTGAAGGGTGTTCTGTTCCTCTCCCAAGCCGTGATCCCGCATATGCGCGCACGGAAATCCGGATCGATTGCATGCATGTCGTCGGTCTCGGCTCAGCGCGGCGGTGGAATTTTTGGCGGCCCGCACTACTCCGCGGCGAAAGCCGGCGTGCTTGGTCTCGCCAAGGCGATGGCCCGTGAGTTCGGTCCGGACGGCATTCGCGTCAACTGCGTCACGCCCGGCCTGATCGGCACTGACATCACGGCAGGGAAGCTGACCGATGAGATGAGAGCGAAGATCCTGGAAGGCATTCCGCTCAATCGCCTCGGCACGGCGGAAGACGTCGCCGGCATCTACACGTTCCTGGCCTCGGATCTGTCCGCCTACGTGACCGGCGCCGTGATTGACGTCAATGGCGGCATGCTCATCCACTGAGCCAGCGAGACAAGGTCGAATCGATGGAAACACCGAGCAAGACGCTTACCAACACCCCCAAGCTGGCGGACCACGCTTATAACATCCGCCGCAATGCCCTGCGCATGGGTGAAGTCCAGGGCCAAGGCTATATCGCACAGGCGCTGGACATCTCCGACGTTCTCGCCGTGGCTTACTTTCACGCAATGCGCTACCGGCCGGAAGATCCGTCCTGGGAAGGACGCGACCGCTTCCTTCTCTCAAATGGGCACTACGCCATCGCGCTCTACGCAGCGCTGATCGAGGCAGGGATTGTGCCCGAGGAAGAGCTCGAAACTTATGGCAGCGACGAGAGCCGACTGCCGATGTCGGGCATGGCCTCCTACACACCCGGAATGGAAATGTCGGGCGGCTCGCTCGGACTTGGGCTTAGCATCGCGGTCGGCATGGGGCTGGGCCTCAAGCGCAAGAAGTCTGAGGCGCTGGTCTACACGCTGTTCTCTGATGGCGAACTGGATGAAGGGTCCGTCTGGGAAGCCATCCAGTCGGCGGGCCATTACAAGCTGGACAATCTGATCGGCATCGTCGACGTCAACAATCAGCAGGCGGACGGCCCTTCCACGCAGGTCATGGCATTCGAGCCGCTGGTGGACAAGCTTCAGGCCTTTGGCTGGTTCGTGCAGCGCGTTGATGGCAACGATCTCGATGCCGTGGTTGCCGCCTTCAACGCGGCCAAGTCCAATCCCGAGCCCAAGCCGCGGATGATCGTGGCCGACACGCTCATGGGGAAAGGCGTTCCCTTCCTGGAGCAGCGCGAGAAGAGCCATTTCATCCGCGTTGAGCAGCACGAGTGGCAGCTCGCGCTTGCCGCGCTGGAAGCCGGGAGGCAGGCATGAAGACCGTCAAATCAGCGCCGCAGCCGGGCAAGCCGCGCCTGACGACCTCCGCCATGATCGCATCGATCGCGGCCGAAGGACAGAAGACGAAGCCGGCGCCCTTTGGACACGCACTCGTTGAGCTCGCACGCAGCCGTCCTGATGTGGTCGGCATGACGGCCGATCTTGGCAAGTACACCGACCTGCACATCTTTGCGAAGGAATTTCCAGACCGCTATTATCAGATGGGCATGGCCGAGCAGCTTCTGTTCGGCGCCGCTTCCGGCCTAGCGGCCGAAGGCTTCATGCCATTCGCGACAACCTACGCGGTGTTCGCGTCGCGGCGGGCTTACGATTTCATACACCAGACGATCGCGGAGGAAGACCGCAACGTGAAGATCGTCTGCGCGTTGCCGGGCCTGACCTCGGGCTACGGCCCGAGTCATCAGGCCGCGGAGGATCTTGCGCTGTTTCGCGCCATGCCGAACATGACGGTCATCGATCCCTGCGATGCCCACGAAATCGAGCAGCTGGTGCCCGCCATCGCGGCGCATCAGGGGCCGGTCTACATGCGCCTGCTGCGCGGCCAGGTGCCGGTCGTGCTGGACGAATATGATTACAAGTTCGAGCTCGGCAAGGCCAAGCTGATCCGCGACGCGAAGGACGTCCTGGTCATCTCATCCGGCATCATGACCATGCGTGCGCTCGAGGCCGCGCAAACCTTGAAGGACGACAATATCGATATTGCGGTGCTGCATGTTCCAACCGTCAAGCCGCTCGACGCCGAGACGATCTTGCGTGAAGCTGGCAAGTCGGGCCGCCTTGTCGTCGTTGCCGAGAACCACACAACGATTGGCGGTCTTGGCGAGGCGGTTGCCACACTTCTGATGCGTTCAGGCGTCCATCCGCCTTTCCGCCAGATCGCATTGCCGGACGAATTTCTTGACGCTGGCGCACTTCCGACGCTGCACGACCGCTACGGGATTTCCACCGCAGAGGTCGCACGGCAGATCAAGCAGTGGCTTTAGCGCACCGGCACTAAGCGTCAACCCATCCAAGCCCGAGTGAGGAGCTACGCCCGTCGCATGTTGCGGGGGCGAGCGATGGTTCTTGCCCTAATGCCGGCGGTCGAGAGCCGGTGAACGAAGAGCCCGGAAGGCTGCATGCCAGCGCAGATTGATGCAGTCGGCACCAACGTCAATGCAGGATCAGGAGGAAGACATGACTATCTCGAAGCCCGGAAGCATCAGCCGCCGTTCGCTCTTGATGGCGGCCACGGCCGTCCCTCTCTGCGGGATTCTGACCCGCCCGGCGTCCGCCGCCGAGTTCGTCTACAAGTTCGCGACCGGACAGGACCCGACCCATCCGGTGAATATCCGGGCGCAGGAGGCGATCGACCGTATCCGCGAAGCCACGAGCGGCCGGCTGGAGATCAGGCTGTTCCCGGCCAATCAGCTCGGCTCCGACACCGAGCTTTTGACCCAGGTTCGCAGCGGCGGCGTCGAGTTCTTCAATCAATCGTCCTCGATTCTTGCCACCCTGGTGCCAAGCGCGGGCATCGTGAACACCGGCTTCGCATTCGCCGACTACGACAGCGTCTGGAAGGCGATGGACGGCGACCTCGGCACCTATATCCGGGCGCAGATTGCCAAGACGCCGATCATGGCGGTGTCGAAGGCCTGGGACAACGGTTTTCGTCAGGTGACCTCGTCCGGCCGCGAGGTGCGAACGCCGGATGATCTCAAGAATTTCCAGATCCGCGTACCGCCCGCGCCGCTGCTGACCTCACTCTTCAAGGCGCTCGGCGCCGGTCCGACCCCGATCAACTTCAACGAGGTCTATTCCGCGTTGCAGACCAAGGTCGTCGACGGCCAAGAGAATCCGCTGCCGATCATCGCCACCGCGCGTCTTTATGAAGTGCAGAGCACGTGCAGCCTGACCGGGCACGTCTGGGACGGCTACTGGATCCTGAGCAACAAGCGCGCCTTCGACCGCCTACCGAAGGACGTGCAGGAGATCGTGACTCGCGAGCTCGACCGCTCTGCCGTCGATCAGCGAGCCGATATCGCAAAGCTCAGCCAGTCATTGCGAACCGATCTCTCGGCCAAAGGCCTCAAGTTCATCGACGTCGATCGTGCCGCTTTCCGCCAGGCCTTGTCCAAAACCAGCTTCTATGCCGACTGGAAGGGCAAGTTCGGTGAGGAGGCGTGGTCGCAGCTCGAAAAAGCCGCGGGTCAGCTATCATGACCAGCGTGAGCCATACGCCGCACGCAGATGCCAGTATGGCGGCCGGCGCGTCTCAAGCAGGCTCGCGCAGTTGGATAGTGAAAGCGAATACGGTGCTCGGTCACGTCGTCGCAGTCCCGGCAGCAATGATTGTCCTGGCGGAGATCGCGGTCCTGTCCTCGGGCATCGTGGGCAGATACGTGTTCCGCTCGCCGATCGTCTGGTCCGACGAACTCGCCGGTATTCTCTTCCTCTGGCTCGCCATGCTCGGATCGGTGATTGCGTTCCAGCGCGGCGAGCACATGCGGATGACCGCCATCGTCGGCGTGCTCGGTGCGGAGGTTCGCGCGTTCCTGGATGTCATAGCGGCCGCGGCGTCGCTGGCATTTCTCGTGCTCGTCGTTTGGCCGGCCTATGAATTCGCGGCCGATGAGGCATTCGTCACGACTCCGGCGCTCGAGATCGTCAACACCTGGCGTGCGGCAGCGCTGCCGATCGGGATCGGGCTGATGCTGATCGCAGCCGTCCTCCGGCTCATCCGCATCGCGAACCTGCGCAGCTTGCTGGCCTCTCTGGCGATCGTCGCAGGCGTCATCGGGACGTTCGTTCTGCTGGCGCCGGTCTTGAAGCCGCTCGGCAATCTGAATCTCCTGATCTTCTTCGTTCTCGTGGTCGGCGCGATGGTCTTTGCGGCCGTGCCGATCGCGTTCGCATTTGGCCTCGCCACGGTCGGCTATCTCGCCCTGACAACCAACACGCCCGACGTGGTGATGATCGGACGGATGGATGAGGGCATGAGCCACCTGATCCTGCTTGCCGTACCTCTTTTCGTCTTTCTTGGCCTTCTCATCGAGATGACGGGCATGGCACGCGCTATGGTCAGCTTCCTGGCGAGCCTTCTCGGTCACGTCCGCGGCGGACTGCACTACGTGCTCGTCGGGGCAATGTATTTGGTCTCGGGCATTTCCGGCTCCAAGGCGGCGGACATGGCTGCGGTGGCTCCGGTGCTGTTTCCCGAGATGCGGCAGCGGGGGGCCAAGCCCGGCGATCTCGTTGCGCTCCTGGCCGCGACGGGGGCCCAAACCGAAACGATTCCGCCGTCACTTGTTCTGATCACGATCGGCTCGGTGACGGGTGTTTCGATCTCCGCGCTATTCACCGGCGGGTTGCTCCCCGGCGTGGTGCTCGCGGGCATGCTCGCCGCCGTCGTTTGGTGGCGATATCGGCGCGAGGATCTGTCTCACGTCAAACGAGCCACGGGGCGGCAGATTGGCCGCGCTTTCGTGATCGCGCTTCCCGCCATCGCGCTGCCATTCGTGATCCGGACCGCCGTCGTTGAAGGCGTTGCGACGGCGACGGAGGTCTCGACCATCGGGATCCTTTACTCAGCCTGTGCGGGTCTCTTCATCTATCGGCAGTTTGACTGGCGCCGCATCTATCCGATGCTGGTCGAGACGGCCTCGCTGTCGGGGGCGATCCTGCTCATCATCGGCGCGGCGACGGGCATGGCCTGGGCGCTGACCCAGTCGGGATTTTCTGCCTCTCTTGCAAAGTTCATGACCAGCCTTCCCGGCGGCGTCCCTGTCTTCCTGGCGGTGACGATCGTGACCTTCGTGATCCTGGGCAGCGTGCTGGAGGGGATCCCGGCCATCGTGTTGTTCGGTCCGCTCCTGTTCCCCATTGCGCGGCAGGTGGGGGTGCACGACGTCCACTACGCGATGGTGGTCGTTCTCGCGATGGGAATCGGGCTGTTCGCGCCACCCTTCGGCGTCGGCTACTACGCGGCCTGCGCGATCAGCCGCATCAACCCGGACGAGGGAATGAAGCCGATCGTGGGCTACATGATCGCGCTCTTGATCGGCACACTGATCGTCGCGGCCGTGCCCTGGCTATCGATCGGCTTCCTTTGAGCTTCGGCGGGACGCCTCGCGGGACAAAACCGCGAGGCACCTCGTCAAGCGAATTTCGGCAGATACAGCGGCAGGCCGTCACAGGCCATATCGATCTCCTCGACCTGGCCCTTGCCGACTTCAGTGACACGCAGCTTCTTGCCATCGAGCGTGAAGGCACAATTCGTCGGCTGCGGCCCATCCAGGATCAGCCGGTCGACCACTTCACCCCGTCGGTCCAGCACCGTGACGTTCTTCTGGTTGTAGACCGTGCAATAGAGGCGGCCATCCGTCCCGAAGGCCATACCATCCGGCCCTTTGAAGTCGGGATTGGAATCAGGCTGCAGGACGTTGCCGAAGACCGCACGTGTCGGCGAGGCTTCGCCGAGCACGTCGTATCGGTAGATCTCGCCGGTGAAGGACGCGTTGGCATAGAGCTGATTGTCGGGACCGAAGGCAATGCCGTTGGTGAACCGGATCTTGCGATCGAGCACGCGGAGGACCTTCATGGCCGCTGGATCGATCTCATACACACGGCCGTCCCAGTCAAGATTCATATAGTCGTCGACGAAGGCCTGGCCGTTGATGAAATCCTCAGCGACCATGCCGGAGTCGGTCATGTAGAGCAGTCCATTCGGACCGAAGCAGAGATCGTTCGGAAACAGAAAGCGGTCCGTACCTTCGCCCTGCATGCGCCGGATCTCGGTGCCGCTTTCGTCGATGCAAATCAGCGCTCGCAGGCCGGCTTCCGCGATCCAGATCCGGCCGTGACCATCGGTCGTCAGTCCGTTCGGACGACCGCCCGTTGTCCGGATCACCCTGCGGTTGCCGCGAGAGTCAAGCCGCGTGATGCAAAGAGTCGACGCGGACATCTCCGTGACATACATTGATCCATCCGGCAGGCACACCGGGCCCTCGGGCGCTCCGATTCCGGTGGCAAAGTGGCTCGGCGCCATTTTTCCTTCCCCCTTTTCCATATCATTGGCTCTCGTTATACGATGACCAGGCCGCTGGCCGGATCGATCAGCACCACACGATTGAGGTCGATGGCGAGGTCGATCCGCTCGCCATGGCTGCTGACGTCATGAGCTTGCAGCTCGGCAACCGCATCCACTCCGCCGATCTTGATGGTAGTGAAAGTGCGGGTGCCGGTCGGCTGAATGAGATCGGCGACGGCTGAATAAGAGACCACTCCGGCGCGCAGAGGTCCGCCGCCAGCCCGGGTAAGGTGCTGGGGACGAATGCCGACGAGAACCTCCCGTCCATCCTCGTGGGTGACTAATGTGGCCTTTGCGGGCGGAAGTGTCAGCGCATCGCCGGACTGAAACACAACTGCTGCAACGCCGCCGTTCGTCTTGAGGGTCGCCGGGATGAGGTTGATCGACGGAGACCCGAGGAAGCCGGCCACAAAACCCGTACGGGGCTGCTCGAACAGTTCAAGCGGGGCGCCTTGCTGCTCGATCTTTCCGTCACGGAGCAGCACGATGCGGTCAGCGAGCGTCATCGCCTCGACCTGGTCGTGGGTGACGTAGATCATCGTGGTCGTGATCTCGTGATGCAAACGCTTGATCTCGGTCCGCATCTCGTCGCGCAACTGAGCGTCCAGATTCGAGAGAGGTTCGTCAAAGAGGAAGAGGTCCGCCTTCCGGACGATGGCCCGGCCGATGGCGACGCGCTGGCGCTGTCCGCCGGAGAGCTGCCGAGGATAGCGCTGCAGAAGATTGCCGATGCCGAGCATTTCGGCGGCTTCGCTGACCCGCTTCCTGATCTCCATCTCTGGAGTCTTGCGGGAGCGTAGACCGAACCCGATGTTCTCGTTGACGGTCAAATAGGGATAGAGCGCGTAATTTTGAAACACCATCGCGATGTTGCGCTCGCGCGGGCGCAGATCGTTGACCACTGCGCCGCCGATGGTGATCGTTCCGTCGTCCGGGTCTTCAAGACCGGCTATTGTTCGTAACAGCGTGCTCTTGCCGCAGCCTGACGGCCCTACGAGCACCGCGAATTCGCCGTCGGTGATGGTGAGATCCACACCCTGAACCGCGTGCACGTTGCCGTAGTACTTGTGCACCCCGGACAGCTTGACGTCAGCCACTCCGCCCTCCTTAACCCTTGACTGCGCCCAAGGAGATGCCGCGCACGAGATAGCGCTGCATCACCGAGACCGCGGCGAAGATCGGCAAAGTCCCCAGGACGGACATCGCCGCGATCTTTGCCCAGAAATTCGATTGTCCGCCGAAGTAGTGCGTCAGCATGACGGGAAAGGTAATGACCTCGGTACGCGTGAGCACCAGCGCGAAGAGGAAGTCATTCCAGGCGAAGACGAAGGTGAAGACCGACGTCGCCATGAGTCCCGGGCGGACCATCGGAAAGACGACTTTCCAGATCACTTCCCATCGATTCAGACCGTCCACGAGCGCGCTTTCCTCGAGCTCCAGTGGAACGTCGACGATGTAGCCGCGCATCATCCAGATGACGTAAGGGAGATTGAACGCTGTGTAGAGCAGGATCAGCCCGAAGTAACCGTCAACGAGACCAAAATAGACGTAGATCAGGAAGATCGGAAAGACGACCGCAATTGGTGGGATCATGCGCTGGGAGATGATCCACATTGCCAGGTTCTCGCCGCCGGTGCCGAACCGGGCGAGGCTGTAGGCGCAGAGCGTCCCAAGAACGATCGCAATGCCGGAGCTGACGCCGGCGACGATCAGACTGTTCAGGATGGCAAGGACATCACCGTCCTTGAACAGCACGTAATAGTTCGAGAACTGGATCTGACCGGGAATCCACAAGGGCGGCACATGATAGATCTCGTCCGGCGTCTTGAACGAAATCATGAATAGCCAGTAGACCGGAAACAGAAACAGCAGGGTTACGACGCCGGCGCCGAGATAGCGAAGCGCCAGGATGCGGGCTTTTCTCGTCGGAAGCTTGGCGACCCTCATCGCGCAAGCTCCATGCGCTTAAGGACCAGGGTGGTGACGAGCGTCAGCAGCGCAATTACCAGGAATGAGATCGCCGCCGTATAGCTCGTCTCGAATTGCGAGAAGCCCTGCACATAGGTGTAGAGCGATATGGTCTCGCTCATCGAGCCCGGGCCGCCTTCGGTAAGAGCCCAGATGATGTCGAAGATGCGGACGAGGTCCAGGCCTCGGATCAGGCAGGCCACGGCGACAACGGGGGCGATCGCCGGGAGAACGATTGCGCGAAGCACGCGAAAGTATGATGCACCGTCGATTTCCGCAGCTTCGAGCTGCGATTGGTCGACGTTCGACAAGGCTGCCAGCAGCACCAGGAACATGAACGGCGACCACTGCCAGACTTCACAGACGATGATCGCCGGATAGACGTAGGCAGGATTTACCGTCCAAAGGATCCGCACCGGCTCGCCCGCAATGAAGCTCAGGATCTCACCGATTGGACCGAAGCGAACGTCGAACATCAGCCGCCAGGTTGCTCCCGCGACGATCGGAGAGATCACAGTCGGAAGCACCAGCAGCGCGACGAAGAGCTGACGTCCGGGCATGCGATCGATGAAAAGCTGCGCCATCAGGAAGCCGATCAGCAGCTCGAGGGGCAGGGCGATCGCGGTGACGATGGCAGTGTGGCCGAGCGAGGCCCAGAGGCGAGCATCCCTGAACAGCTCCGCATAGTTCAAGAGGCCAACGAAGGACGTGTCGTTCTCGGTCATCGTGATGCGCTGAAAGCTCACGATCAGCAAATAGATCAAGGGGAACAAGCCGACCAGGAGAAGGATCAGAATGGCCGGCGCGACGATGAGATAGGGCAGGCGGTCCTCGAGCATGCGCCCGAGGCGGCTAGGCCGACGTTGTTCGGCACCATTGAGACTTGCGGAAAGCGTCATCATCAGTCCAGGAAACAGCACAGCACAGCACGGGAGGACTACGCCTCCCGTGCTGTGTCCAAGGCAACTATTGGGGATAAGCGCCGGGCTTTGCCGCCCAGACCTTGTAGACGGCCTTTTGATTGTCGATGCCGACCTTCTCAGTGATGGCGTCGAATTGTTGCGCCAGGCGATCGAGGATAGCCTTGGGGTCTTCGCCAGCCCAGAGGCTCGAGATCGCCTTGGTCACTGCTTCGTCGTACTTGTCCTGTTGCAGCAGCGAGAGATCGAGCAGGCCCTTCTCGCCGGAAGTCTTGACCGCATCGAGATAGGCGGGAGCGTCGGGCCAGAGCGCACGGTATTTTTCGCTCGCGTAGTGCGACAGGCGGAACGGATCGCGGAGCGTATAGGGGAGCTGGACGCGCTCGAGGCTGGTCTTCTTGCTGTTCAGCCATTGGATGAAGAGATAGGCGGCCTCCTTGTTCTTGCTGGTCGCCGACACCGACAAGTCGAAACCGACGCCGAGCTCCGGACGGCCGAGAGGCGTGAGTGCGTAGCCGACCTTGCCGACGACCTGTGATCTGGGCACCCATTTCAACGCTTCCTCGCCTGAACCGTAGCCAGCGGCCCACCGTCCATAGGGCGGCCAGGAGATCGTCATCGCGGTTGTGCCCTGAAGAAATGCCGCGAGATTGTCGACGAAATTCCACTGCTCTACGCCCGGCGGCATGAACTTGTTTTCCGCCAGCATTTGTTTGAACACCTTGAGGCCGATGTCACTATTCACCGTCGCCTTCATGGTGTCCGCATTGAAGAACTTGCCGCCTTCCATGCGGAAGCGTTCCTGGAACATGTACTGCGGATAGGGCGCTGTGCGGAAGAAGCCGGCGCCGTAAACCTTGGGAGCCATCTTGGCGGTGATGAACTGGCCGATCTCGTCGAACTGTTTCCAGTCCTCTGGCGGAGCGAGTTCGTAGCCGAACTTGGCCTTGAACTCCTCCTTCATCTTTGGATCCTGGAAGATGTCTTTCCGGTAGTAGAGCAGCATCACGTCGCCGTCGTCCGGAAAGCCGTAAATCTTCCCGTCATACTGCATCTGGTTGTCACGGTACGCGGCCGCGATATCCTGCAACTCGTCGCGATAGCCGAACTTGTCGACATACTTGTCGAGAGCCTCGAGCGCGCCAGCGCGCGCAAGGTCGGGCATCCAGGACGGAATGACGTTCACCGCGTCATAGGCGCCGGCACCCGATTTGAAGTCCTGCATGATCTTGGTGAACATCTGGTCGGTGGGCACTTCGACCACCTTCACCTTGATCCCGGTGAGTTTCTCCCATTTCGGGCCCGAATAGTTCAGCGGGTCGAGCGATTGAAGACCGGCCTCCCAAACGATGCTGATCGTCGTTCCCGCATACTTCTTTGCGGCTTCGACAGCGACGTCGGCGGCATCCTTATCGGCGGCTGGCGCCGAGGCACCAGTGAGCGCCAGGACAGCGGCGGCGCAGAGAAACGTCCTGAACTTCATCCCTTCTTCCTCCTCCTGGCGTCCGCAAACCGCCAGGCGGCTTTGGAGCGCTTCTCACGTGACTTTTGGCTGATCAGCAGGTGCGGATATCGCCCCGCGGCGCGAGCACGCACGGGCAGATCCGACGTCGCGGGCAAATCGAGTCATCTATGGCGAGAATTGCCACTCAGCGTCTTTCGGCCAGGTCTGGATCAGCCAGACTGGGCTTCCCGAGTGCACGCGATGTGGCTTCCTTGAAGCATGCATCCTCCCCCAAAACGCAATTAAGCTCTGATTTTGGGGCCAGTCTGCGTTGTCGCAGAACTCTTCGACAAATGAGAACTTTGCAAGCATGGGTGAGCTACATTCACCTGTCTAGCCTGCGGCTCTCAGAAGCAAGATTAAGTGCGGATTGCTCGACCCGTTCCAGCTCTATCTGCGAGGTGGCGGTTGAACAGGACAGCTCCTGCGCACGTCGTATGCTAAGCACGCGTAATGCGAACCAAGTGTTGGCCGCCATCGGCCGGGGCTCAGCGCCGTTGCCGAGTGCAGACCGCGGGCATCATCGACCGCCACTGCAATGTCAGCGGTGTAGAGCAGGCCCGTCCACCGCCGCGCCAATGGCAATCACCAGCGTATCGATGCTGGTGAAACGCTCGATCACAAGATATTGGCTGCCGATCATACGTCGCAGTCGACTCGTCAATTGCTCGCGCGCAGTGCTCGTGCATACAGATCGAGATCGCCGCCGAAAGATCCGCCCGCTTCCAGCGATCACGATACAGCCGACGTACGGGCGTTCGCATTTGTCGCCATTATTGAGACAGGGGGCTAACGTTGCAAAAGGCGACCTCACCGGCGCTGGTCGGCAAACCTCGTTAGGAGAGCGGTCGCAGGCGCGGCGCCATTCCGAGTCGATGTGAGGCCAATGGAAGCAACGGCAAATGCGGCGTTGACGCCGACAGCACGGGATAATATCATTTCTGCATGGTCGAGAAGGATACTCATATTGTCTCCCTGTTCCCCGGCATCCCAATAGGCGGGATGCCGGGATGTCGACCGCTTTAATATCGACAGCGGAACGATACCGAGCCTCGCGCCCTTCGTGGACGAGGCTTTTCGCCTGACCTGTGCCTCGTCCCATCATCTTCGATGGAGTCCATCATGGCACAAAATATCTACGACAATCCCGACTTCTTTTCTGGCTATTGTCAGCTTCCCAGACAAGTTCAGGGGCTGTCCGGCGCGCCCGAATGGCCGGCGATACGCGCTCTGCTTCCTAGCCTGGTCGGCAAACGGATCGTCGACCTTGGTTGCGGCTTCGGCTGGGCTTCCCGCTGGATGCGCGAACAGGGTGCCGCGTCAGTCCTCGGAATCGACCTGTCCGAGAACATGATCTCCCGTGCGCAAGAGTTCACGCGCGAGGACGCGATCACGTACCAAATGGCCGATCTCGAAACACTTGAGTTGCCCGAAGCGACGTTCGATCTCGCTTATAGCGCCCTGACATTCCACTACGTTCGCGACTTCGAACGGCTCGCTCGCATGGTTCATCGATCGCTCGTCCCCGGAGCCGATTTCGTCTTTACCATCGAACATCCGATTTTCATGGCGGCCACCTATCCGCGATGGACCGAAGATGAGGACGGTCGCAAGACCTGGCCCGTGAACCGTTACTCTGTTGAGGGCGAGCGCCAGACCGACTGGTTTGTAAAAGGAGTGGTCAAATATCATCGGACCATTGGCACGACCCTGAACGCACTGATCCAAGCCGGGTTTGAAATTAAAGCCGTTGAAGAGTTCGCGCCATCGCTGGATCAGATCAGAGAAAACCCCGCTTTGGAGGAGGAAATCGAGAGGCCGATGATGCTTCTCATATCCGCAAAGCGGTAGCATATCGGCTTTCTATCTGATGTGCGGGCGCATCGGACGGCACCAAGCGCTCGATCATAAGATGGCGCGCCAGGGCGGACATGCGAAGGGGGCCACAGTAGATCAGGGGCTCGCAACCACCGACGCTGACATTTGCTGGTAGCGGCCGTCTGACGTGGACAGTTCACTTTTCCGCCGTCAGCCGCTCCCAGCAAGGCCGCTCATCCGAACAACATGGACCTTGCGTGCATGGAGTCTCGCTCAGTTCCGACTGTCAAGCTGCGACCGGCGTTCGCCCCCTCTCGAACCCGAAGTTGCAATAATTGGCCTGGACCGCGGCGGCGAGCCGCCAATGCGGTGCCCGTACCCTGGCGTCGGCGACACGCCTAGAAACGGTCGAATGGTTGGCCAAGCACTACGCTGCCAGCGAGACTGCATCCTCTCCGGAGGCTGCAAATCCGCACGGCACATTGCAAAATTTCGTGGTTCCCTTTGCTTACGGCTCGGCGGAAGCTGCCTGGTAGTGTGGATATCAAGAACTCTTGGGGGGTGGATGGACGCGCAGACTTCCGTCAATTCCGGCGTCGCGCCTCGTTCTTACACGCTCGCCAGGAGGCGCCTCAGGCTCGCGCTGCTGCTTTGTGCGACGATGATCGCGATCTATTTCGGCTTCATGGCGTTGTTCGCGTTCGACAAGCCGCTTTTGGGGACCGTGCTTGCGCCTGGACTCTCGCTCTGCATCGTGCTCGGCCCCCTCGTCATCATTTCGTCGTTCCTGCTCTGCCTGATCTATGTGCTGTGGGCGAACCGGGTATTTGATCCCAGCCTTCGTGACCTCGAACGTTAGGACCTCGCGATGGCCGACAACTCGCTCTCGATCGGCTTCTTTTTCGCGTTTATGGTCCTGACGCTCCTGATTACTTACTGGGCGGCGCGGCGCACCCGTACCACGGAGCACTTCTTTGCCGCGGGCGGCGAAATCACTGCCTGGCAGAATGGCTGGGCGCTCGCCGGCGACTTCCTCAGCGCGGCCGCGCTGCTCGGCATTGCCGGTATTGTCACCTCGAATGGCTTCGATGGTATGGTCTACTCGATTGGATGGCTGGTGGGTTGGCCGATCATCCTCTTTCTGATTGTCGAGCCACTGCGCAATGTCGGCAAGTTCACGTTCGCGGACGTGGTCGCCTATCGGCTCAGCCAAAAGCCGGTGCGGCTCGCCGCGGCGATCGGTACGCTGGCGGTGATCCTGTTCTACCTCATCGCGCAGATGGTTGCGACCGGATCGTTGATCAAGTTGCTGTTCGGCCTGCCCTACACTTGGTCGGTGGCTTTGGTCGGTGCCGCCATGCTCATCTATGTGCTGTTCGGCGGCATGCTCGCCACCACCTGGGTGCAGGTGGTGAAGGCGGCGCTGCTGCTCGCCGGCGGAGTGCTCCTGGCAGTCCTGGTCCTGATGCATTTCGAAATGAACCCACTCAAGCTGTTCGCCGCAGCGGCGGATAAGTACGGCACAAGAGTGCTGCAGCCAGGTTCGAAGGTGGTTTCCGGGCAATGGGACGCGATCTCCCTCGGCCTCGGGCTGATGTTCGGCACCGCGGCGATGCCGCATGTCCTGATGCGGGTATACACGGTGCGGGACTCCAAGGCCGCCCGACTATCGATACTTTATGCCACCGGGCTGATCGGCTTCTTCCATCTAATGGTGTTCATCATCGGCTTTGGTGCCATGGTGCTGGTCGGCCCGGAGGCGGTGACGAAAGCCGGCGGTGGCGGCAACATGGCCGCACCTCTGCTCGCCCTCGCGGTCGGCGGCGACGCTTTCTTCGGTTTCATCTGCGCGGTTGCGTTTGCCACCATGCTGGCGGTGGTGGCGGGCCTGACGCTCTCCGGCGTGGCTACGTTGTGTCATGACGTCTGGACCAACGTCATTCGCCACGGCGCGGCATCGGAGGCTGAGCAGCTCAAAGTGGCGCGGATCGCCACGGTTGCGATCTCGGTGCTGGCCATCGTGCTCGGTATCACCTTCGAAGGCCAGAACGTGGCCTTTATGGCCGGGCTCGCCTTCTCCATCGCCTGTGCCGCCAACTTTCCGTCGCTGGTCCTCGCCATCATCTGGCGTCGCTTCACCACGCCAGCGGCCGTCGCTAGCATCATGATCGGCACGCTGAGCTCGCTGGTGCTCATTGCGCTGTCCCCGACCATCCAGGTCGACGTGCTCGGCAAGCCGCTGGCGCAGGTCAGCGGCGCCTGGTGGTTCGTCTCGCTGCGCAACCCGGCCATCATCAGCATGCCGCTGTCGTTTGCCGTGGCGATCGCGGTCTCGCTGATGACGCGGGAAACGAACGCGGATGGCCGTTTCGACGAGATGCAGCATCGCATCCTGTTCGGGCGCTCAAGGACGGTGCCGCAATCGGCGGAGTGAGCCAAAGCTGGTAACTCCGAATGGCGTGCGCGGGATTGCAGACGCTCCTGCAGAATTTCGGCCGTAGGCCATTCGAGCGTCAATGTTACGATTTTGAGCCGGACGTTTTGACCAGAGGGGACAGACATGCGCGACGCCTCACATCACCATCGCTTCACCGGGAACCTATGCAGTTGCGGAGCGCATGCTCCCGCGCAGCCGACTGTCGAAGAGGCCGTGTCCCACAGCGTTCAGCAGGCACTTCTGCATGGTCTTTTCCCGCGGCCGATCTTGCGACGTGAACTGCTTCGCACCGTTGGCGCTGGGGCACTCATCGGCGCTCTCTCCAGCATCCTGCCAATCGACACCTTGAAGGCAATTGCCCAAGAGCGAAGGCCTCTCGAGAAAACCAAACTGGCTGTTGGCTTCCTGCCGATCACCTGCGCCGTTCCGCTGATCTACGGCGAGAGGCTCGGCAGCTACAGCAAGGAAGGCCTGGACGTCAGTTTGCAGAAGATTGCTGGCATCGCGCTAATCCGCGACAAGATGCTCAACGGCGAGCTGGACGTCTCGCAGCAGGTGATGCCGGTTCCCCTGACGATGACGGCCGGCCTCGGCGGCAACGTCCAGTCGATCAAGGTGCTGACCATCTTGAACCAGAACGGCAACTCCCTCGTCCTGGCCAACAAACACAAGGACAATCGGGATCCCAAGAACTGGAAGGGCTTCACGTTCGCGGTCCCGTTTGAGCAAAGTCATCAGACCCTGCAGCTCCGCAACTATTTGGCTGCCGCCGGGCTCGATCCGGACCAGGATGTCAAATACCGCATCGTACCTCCGACCGAGTACGTGGCGAGCCTTCGCGTCGGAAGCATCGATGGCTTTTTCGGCGGCGAGCCGGGCGGTCAGCGCGCGGTCTACGAGGGCGCTGGCTTCATTCATCTGATCTCCAAGGATATCTGGGATGGCCATCCCTGTTGCTCCGTCACCGCGGCGGAAAGCTGGATCCAGCAGAATCCCAACACCTTCATGGCGTTCTACCGCGCCATCATCGCGTCCAGTCTTCATGTCTCGAAGCCGGAGAACCGGGTCGGCATGGCGAAGGTGCTGTCGGAACCGCAATATCTCAACGCGCCCGAAATTGTCCTCGAGCAGGTTGTGAGCGGCACGTATGCTGACGGCCTTGGCACCATCAGGAAAGATGCGCGGCGGGTTGATTATCAGCCGTTTCCGCAATATTCGGCGGCAGTCTGGCTGATGACCCAGCTCCGGCGCTGGAACATGCTAAAGGAGGACGTCGATTACAAGGTGCTGGCGGAAAAGGTGATGCTGGCGACCGATGCCGCGCGGATCATGCGCGAGCAGGGCGTGACGCCGCCAACCGTCGGCTTCGGCACCGAAAGAATTCTCGGGAAGGAATTCGATTCAAATATGCCGCAGGACTATCTGGCTTCGGTCCGGAAGGCGGGCTGATGGAGGTGCCACGCCGGCTGCAGCAGCCCTGGGTATCCTCGGTCGCGATTTTCATCGTGTTTGTGTGCGTCTGGGGCTGGTTCACCGCCGCTTCATCGGGAGGTGTTAGCGCCGCCGACGCCGAATATGCTCGCCTCGCCGGTGAGAGCGCGCCGGGTCAGCAGGCCGGTGCCATCCCGTCACCGTGGACCGTCGCGCTCCGCGGCCGGGAGCTGATCACACACGCCTTCGATCGCGACAATCCCAACAATCTCGGCATCGCATGGCACTTGGCCTATTCCATGGGCCGCGTAGCACTGGGCTTCATGCTGGCCTTGCTCGTCGCGGTGCCCCTAGGCTTCGTGCTCGGTCTATGGCCTGCTTGCCATCGCGCGTTGGATCCTTTCATTCAGATCCTGCGGCCGGTATCGCCACTCGCGTGGATGCCGCTGGCGCTCTATACGTTCCGCGACAGCACCGTCTCGACGATCTTCATCATCTTCATCTGTGCGGTCTGGCCGATGTTGATCAGCACGGCAACCGGGACAGCTTCCGTGCGGGCCGAATGGCTGAACGTCTCGCGCGTATTCGGCCTACCCCGACTAGAGCATGTCACGCGCGTCGTCTTTCCCGCCAGTGTACCCATGATCCTGTCGGGAATGAGGATCTCGATCGGTATTGCCTGGTTTGTCATCGTGGCCGCCGAGATGGTCGGCGCGCAGAGCGGCATCGGGTACTTCATCTGGAACGAATGGAATAACCTTCAGATCGCAAGCATGATCGTCGCCATCGTCCTGGTCGGCGGCATTGGGTTGGGGCTAGACATTTTGCTCAAGCGAATAGGCGAAGGCCTCAGTTTCCGGGAATAGGACGATGGCGGATCTCGAGATCAACGATGTGTCAATGTCGTTTGTTGACCGTTCTGGCAAGGGGCTTCTGGCGCTGGATAGAGTCTCGCTCGCTATCGAGAACAGCGAGTTTGTCTGCTTGATCGGCCATTCAGGTTGCGGCAAGAGCACGTTGCTAAACATTGTTGCTGGCCTTCTGGCGCCTACAAAGGGGGCAATACGCTGCGCCGGGACGACGATTTCGGGCCCGGGGCCGGAGCGCGCAATGGTCTTTCAGAGCCATGCTCTGTTGCCCTGGATGACTTGCTACGAAAATGTCCGCCTTGCGGTCAAACAGGCCTTCAAAGGTGCCGCGGCATCCGAATTGAAGGATCGCTCGGAACAGGCGCTCAAGCTTGTTCACCTGGAGCACGCCATCAACAAGTATCCATTCGAGGTGTCAGGCGGAATGAAGCAGCGGGTGGGCATCGCTCGCGCTTTTGCGGTCGAGCCTAAGGTGCTGCTGCTGGACGAGCCGTTCGGCGCGCTCGATGCGCTGACCAAGTCGAGCCTTCAGGACGAACTAGTTCGCATCGTGGAAAAGACCCGGACCACCGTTGTGATGGTCACGCACGACATAGACGAAGCAATTTTCCTGAGCGATCGAATTGTCGCGCTCTCGAACGGACCAGCGGCGCGAATCGGCCGGATTTGGGAGATCGATACCTTGCGACCGCGGGACCGGCTTAAGCTGGCGACCCACGCCGGGAGTCTGCAGTACAGAAAGGAGATTCTCGAGTATCTCTACAAGAGAGAATGCGTTCCGCAGGGAATGGGAGAGCGGTAGCGGCCGAGGTCCTGCGCCTCGATCCACAAGAGCGGGTTGCGGCCCGCGGCCTCAGGCCCCCGAAGATGGAATTTGCTTTCAGGCATCTTGAAAGCCGCCGTAGAAGATTGTTTGATCGGGCGCCTGGCGGTCACCCACCGTCGGATTTTGGGTCGTTGGCCTCTTCCGGATTGGCACGCAGGAGCGAATGTTCGACTGGAACGACCTGAAATTCTTCCTTGAACTCGCCCGGCAGGGGCGGTTGATGCCGGCCGCGCGGCGCCTCAAGGTCGACCACACGACGGTCAGCCGGCGCATTTCAGAGCTTGAGCGGGATCTTGGTATCAAGATTTTCGACCGCAAGCCGAACGGGTTCGTGCTGACGGAGGACGGGCACAAGCTCTACCAGGCTGCCGAGAAAATTGAGGGCGCTGCCCTAGTGATATCGGAAGATTTCCGCGCCACGCCAACCGAGCCCACTGGTCGCGTCCGGCTTACGAGCATGGAGGGTATTGCCGCCTTCTACCTTGCAGAGAAGTTGGTCCAATTCAATGAGAAGCACCCGGGTGTTGTCGTGGAGCTGGTCACCGAAAGGCATCTGATCAATCTGACCAAACGCGAGGCGGATGTCTGCATCAGCTTCGTTCCCCTCGTAGGCCCCAAACTTTCGGTCAAAAACGCGGGCGAGTTCAAGCTTGGGCTGTTTGCATCATCCAGGTACATCGTGGAACGGGGGGCGCCGGCCACGATGGAAGAATTGAAGCGTCACGATTTCATTGATTATGTCGACGATCTCGTGGCTATCCAGCCGGTGCAATGGCTGCATGATGTCCTGGTGCCGGAGAGCGTCGTCTTTCGATCGACCAGCATGGCGGCCCAGCAGAATGCGATCGCTGTCGGGCATGGCATCGGCCTTCTGCCCTTCTTTTCCGCAAAAAAGGATCCTCGCCTTGTGCGGCTCATGAAGGATGTGGTCGTCACGCGATCGCTATACATTTCCGTCCATGAGGATATCGAATATATGGGTAGGGTGCGTACGCTGCTGCGGTTCCTTCATGAGATCTTCAAGGCGGACAGAGCGTATCTGAACGACTTCGAGTGATCGAATTCCCGCAAGAGTATCTGCGGAGTTTCTTACGCTCGGCGTCCTCCCGGGATGTATTAGAATGCCGGCGCGAGGGAGCGCTGCGATGGCTGACGACTTTACGTACAAGGTACGCGGCTTCTTCGGCCGAATTCCCTCTGAACCGCATCTGCTGACCGACCCCATCACGCCAGTCGAAGGCTGCATCGTGTTGTGCCATCTCGGTGTTCTCGATGTCGCTCATGGGGACGATTGGACGCTGGAAATCGCCGGCGTGGTCGAGACGCCCGCGAGCTTCTCCGTCGGTCAGCTCAAGTCCTTTCCAAAGACCGAGGTGGTGTCGGTGCATCAATGTGCAGGCAGCCCGCTGGCGCCCGACAAGCCCACGCAGCGGGTCTGCAACGTGCGCTGGACGGGCGTTCGTCTGGATCATGTGCTAGGATCGGCCGGCGTGGCGAGGAGCGCAAATTTCCTTTGGTCGCAGGGGGCGGACTCCGGCGACTTCGGAGGCATCGAGTGCGGACATTACGCCAAGGATCTGCCGCTCTCCCGAATATCCGACGACGTCTTGCTCGCCTACGAGATGAACGGAGCGCCGCTGCTTCCTGAGCACGGCTATCCGTTGCGGTTGGTGGTCCCGGGCTTCTACGGCACGAACAGCGTCAAATGGCTCCGCAAGATCGAATTGCGCTCGGAGCGGGCTCCGGGCGTCTTCACCACGACGTGGTACAACGACCTCGCGCCCGACGGCTCGACCCAGCCGGTGTGGGCGATCGCGCCCCAATCGGTCATCGTGGCGCCAAAGCCAAATAGTCAGCTCAGGCGTGACGAGGTTTTGCAAGTCTGGGGATGGGCCTGGGGTGAAGACGGAATTGCGGCGGTCGAACTGAGCGCCGATGAAGGACGGAGCTGGCAGGGATGCCGGTTGGAGAAGGTGTCAGGACGATCCTGGACCAAGTTCATCTGTGATTGGATTGTAAAAGAGGGATGCTGCGGTCTCCTGTCTCGGGCGACCTCGCAATCGGGCGAGAGTCAGCCGGCTGTCGGCCGGCGCAACGCGATCTATCGCGTGCCCGTCCTGGTCGTCTGAAGACGCGCAACCGCTCGTGCAGATTTTCCGCATTCGCCGCCCGCCGGCGAAAGACTAACCTGTGGTGCCAGAAACCGAGAGGATCGTCTCAAATGCCGTCGAATTTGCCGCGCTTCAAAGCTGCCGCGTGCCACACATCTTCAGTTTTCCTCGACGCGGCCAAAAGTGCAGACAAGGCCTGCGACCTCATCGCCGAGGCAGCACGCAACGGCGCCTCGCTGATTGCTTTCCCCGAATCGTTCATTCCCGGCTTTCCCGTGTGGGCGGCGCTGCAGGCGCCGATCATGTCTCATGATTTCTTCAGAGCGTTGTCGGCCCAAGCATTGCGGCTCGACAGCCCGGAATTGACGAAGGTCAGGATGGCGGCCAAGCGCCACAACGTCGTGGTCTCTATCGGTTTTACGGAAGGAACGGTTGCCAGCCTTGGCTGCATCTGGAACTCCAATCTTCTGATCGGCCAAGATGGATCAATCCTGAATCATCATCGCAAGCTCGTTCCGACCTTTTACGAGAAGCTGGTCTGGGCTGCCGGAGATGCGCGCGGATTGCGCGTCGCGCAGACCTCCATCGGCCGCATTGGCATGCTGATTTGTGGTGAGAATACGAATCCACTTGCCCGCTATTCATTGATGGCGCAGGGCGAGCAAGTTCATATTTCGACCTACCCGCCGATCTGGCCGACGCGTCCCTCCAAGGAGAAGGGGGGCTATGACCTACGCAAGGCCATTGAGATCCGGGCTGGAGCTCATTCGTTTGAAGCCAAATGCTTCAACATCGTTTCGTCCGCCTGCATCGATGTGGGTATGAAGGATGCGCTCGGACAGGCGAACCCCGCCATGCTAGATCTGATCGAGGGCACACCGAATGCTGTATCGATGATCCTCGATCCAACCGGGCAGATTATCAGCGACGTTCTCTCAGACAGCGAAGGTATCGCATATGCCGATATCGACGTCGCGCAATGCGTCGAACCAAAACAATTTCACGACGTCGTAGGCTACTACAATCGTTTCGATGTGTTTTCGCTGACGATTGACCGGTCGCAGCGCGAGCCGGCCATCTTTATCGACATGGAGGCGGGCGAGGGGGACGAACGGCCGGTCCAGTCGTCGCAGCGCGAGACGGTCAGACCCAGAGCGGCCGAGCTCGAGCGGGCAGTTGCGGACTGAGTGATCCATCAAGGGGGCCGACATGAAGCGCTTTCTCAGCGAGCTGTTGGAGGCAGTGACCGATAGAAGTCGGGTGTTCCGCCATCGGCTCCCCTTGAAGGTGGGCGCGCGAAGGATGTGATCATTTCGGGCGGTTACAACGTTCATCCGAAGGAGGTCGAGGTCGAGATCGAGATCGACCTCATTCCAGATGTGCTCGAAAGCGCGGTCGTCGGACTGCCGCATACTGATTTCGGCGAGCGAGTTGTCGCGGCCGTCGTCCAACGGCAGGAGGCGCTGCTCGAGAAACGGACATTGTCGCGGTGCTGAAGGGCGGCTGGCTGCCTACAAGCTGCCGAACCGCGATTTCTGCGCGATCGAGCTGCCCCCGAATACCATGGGGAGAGATTCAGAAGAACGTGTTGTGCGAGCGCTATCTCGGGGAGTTCAGAGGATAGAAGCGCAAACGCTCTGGACGGAGAAACGGAGGCCGGCAGTTCAACACCTCGACCGGCCAGTCATTTTGCTCGTCTGGATCGTTGCGAAAACCGCAATGGTAAATTGAAAGAACATTCGATTATCGCCCGAATGGGAAATGATAAGGACCGGGACAATGTTCGAATAGCGAAAGCGAGTTGGAAATGTCAGCTACCATCAAGCTCTATGGCGGTAAATTGTCGGGGCACAGCCACCGGGTCGAGCTCTTGCTCGGGCTTCTCTCGCTCTCCTACGAGTTGATCCCGACACCGCCTGCGGAGCGGAAGACGCCGGCCTATCTCGCGATGAATCCGTTCGGGCAGATACCTGTCATCGACGATGACGGCACCATCGTTGCCGACTCCAACGCAATCCTGATCTATCTGGCCAAGCGCTACGACAATACCGAGACGTGGCTTCCGGAAGATCCCGTTAGTGCAGCTGCCGTGCAACGTTGGCTGTCCGTGGCGGCGGGACAGCTCGCATATGGACCAGCGACAGCTCGGCTCGCAACGGTGTTCAAATTGCCCGTCGATGGCCGGCAAGCGGCCGAGATCGCCAGCAGTCTGTTCAGCGTGATGGATGGTCATCTTGCGAAGCACGAATTTCTCGCAGCAACGCATCCGACCGTGGCTGATCTCGCCTGCTACAGCTACACGCGAGCCGCTCCCGAGGGAGGCATTGAGCTGTCGTCCTATTCGAACATTGTCGCCTGGCTGGGGCGACTGGAAGCACTTCCGAATTTTCAGCGGATGCCAAGCGCGCCTGCGAGCTGATCGGAAAACCTTCTTCGAGGTGCGGTCATGGCCAGTCTTTCCGAACGGAGCTCGTCTCCTTTTCACCAGGGCGAGATCGACGTGCAGCGACGCGTCGGCGTTGCCGACAGAGTGAGCGAGCGCGGGAAAACCTCCATCCGCACATGGATGCCAGATCAGCACCGCGCGTTCTTCGCAGGACTCGAATACCTCCTTGTCGGCTCGTCGGACCGAACGGGCTGGCCGGTCCCTTCGATCCTGTTTGGCCCGCGCGGATTCGTCTCTTCGCCGGATCCAGGACGGCTATGCATCGAATCGTTACCGAAGACCTTCGACCAGCTCGGAACGAATCTTTCCATGAGCGCCAGCGTGGGCGTGCTGGGCATAGACCTGACCAATCGCCGGCGAAACCGCATGAACGGAACGCTGATAGCTGTCAACGAGACAGGTTTCGAGGTGGCGGTCGTGCAGAGCTTTGGCAATTGCCCTCAATACATCCACACGCGCCATATCAGCCCGGCACGATCCGCGCCACTGGAGCAACTCGGTCCCGGCGAGGTGGAGGCGTTCGACGACTTGGACGATGCGGCACGAGACCTGATCCGCCGGTCCGCGACCTTCTTCGTCGCCTCATGTGCGCCTTCAGATGACGGATCATCGTTCGATTGCGATATCTCTCACCGCGGTGGCAAGCCGGGCTTCATTGACGTGGCGGGTAACCAGATCACCGTTCCGGACTTTGCGGGTAATTCCTTTTTCAACACGCTCGGCAATTTTGTGTCCAATCCCAGGGCGGGACTGCTTTTTGTCGACTTTGTCATCGGAGATGTCCTAGTTCTGCAGGGGACGATCGAGTTGCTCTGGAATGATCCGCCGATTCAGGGCTTCAAGGGCGCCGAGCGCGCCTGGCGGCTTCATGTCACAGCTGCCCGGAGAGTGCGGGCTGCGGCGATCCCTCTCATCGGAGAGGTGGTCGAATATTCTCCGAGGGCGCTCACCACGGGAGCTTGGCCGAGGGGTGAGCGTTTCCAATGACCCAACGGAGTTGAGGAGAGCGAGCATGACAGCAGAGGGCCTCGGCCGCCGATGGAGATCGACAGGGCAAATCTGCGTCTGGTCCGACGATTCTAGGGCGATATTCACGGATTGATCGGCCGAATCGGCCTCTCTGGCGGCAATTTGCCAGAGTTCACCATTTGAGGCCTGAGCCAAGTGGAGGTTTGGAAGGCCGTGGAGCTGCCACGGCCTTCCATTTGGAGACGATCAGGACATCGTCGGCATCACGAACTCGGCGCCTGCCCGGATGCCGGTCGGCCAACGGGTCGTGATCGTTTTCAGCTTGGTATAAAAGCGAACGCCCTCGGGGCCATGCATGTGATGGTCGCCGAACAGAGAGGCTTTCCATCCACCAAACGAATGGAATGCCATCGGCACCGGGATCGGTACGTTGATGCCCACCATGCCGACCTGGATCTGATGCGCGAACTCACGCGCCGCATCGCCGTCCCTGGTGAAGATTGCGGTGCCGTTGCCGAACTCGTGCTGGTTGATCATGTTGGCCGCATCGTCATAGGACTTGGCCCGAGCTACCACGAGCACCGGTCCGAAGATTTCTTCGCGATAGATCTTCATGTCCGTGGTCACGCGATCAAACAGGCTGCCGCCGATGAAGTAGCCCTTCTCGTAGCCCTGGCGATGGAAATCGCGCCCGTCCACGATCAGCTTCGCGCCTTCGTCAACGCCGGCGTCAATATAGCCTCGGACCTTGTCGAGGTGTTGCTTCGTCACCAGCGGGCCCATCTCGGCATCGGGGTCGGTACCGGGACCAATGTTAAGCGCGCGGACCTTGGGCGTCAGCTTTTCGATCAGACGGTCGGCGGTCGTGTCTCCGATCGGAACGGCTACCGAGATTGCCATGCAGCGCTCGCCGGCGGAGCCATAAGCCGCGCCCATGAGAGCGTCGACCGCCTGGTCCATGTCGGCGTCAGGCATTACGATCATGTGGTTCTTGGCGCCGCCCAGCGCCTGGCAGCGCTTGCCGTGGCTGGTCGCCGTCTCATAGATGTATCGCGCAATCGGCGTCGAGCCGACGAAGCTGACCGCCACGATGTCGGGATCCGTTAGAATGGCATCCACCGCTTCCTTGTCGCCATGCACGACGTTGAACACGCCGTCGGGCAGCCCGGCCTCCTTCAGCCACTGCGCAAGCACGAGCGAGGCCGAGGGATCGCGCTCTGACGGCTTGAGGATAAACGTATTGCCGCAGGCCAGCGCAACCGGGAACATCCACATCGGGACCATGGCCGGAAAATTGAATGGCGTGATGCCAGCGACCACCCCGAGCGGTTGACGCAGCGAGTGGCTGTCGACACGGGTCCCGACATTCTCGCTGATCTCTCCCTTGAGCAGTTGCGGCGCGCCGGTCGCGAACTCCACCACCTCCATGCCGCGTTGGATCTCGCCCTTGGCGTCGGAAAGCACCTTGCCGTGTTCGGCGGTGATCACTTGGGCAAGTTCATCGATTCGGTCCTCCATGATCCGCAGGAAACGGTTGAGAATACGAGCGCGGCGCAGTGGCGGTGTGTTCGCCCAGGCCGGGAAGGCCTTGCGGGCCGCCGCAGCGGCGGACCGCACGTCTTGCGTCGTGGCGAGTGCGAGCGTTGCCGATTGCTCGCCGGTCGCGGGGTTGTAAACCGGCGCGGTGCGAGGGCCCCGGCTCGGCACCAGCTCGCCATTGATGAAGTTCAAAATAGTCACGGGCATTGGCTGCTCTCCCTAACATGATGCTTGATCGAGCCAGATATGCAGCGCATAAAAATGCTGCATCAACGGCCGAATTCGCGGCTCCGTTGTGCAGAAAGTGTAGTCAATGGATTGGGAGCGTGTTCGGATATTCCTGGAGGTGGCGCGTGCCGGCCAGATTCTGAAGGCCTCGAAAAGCCTACGGCTAAACCATGCAACGGTCGCCCGGCAACTGACGGCGCTTGAGAGTGGCTTGAATGCCAAACTGCTCGAACGACACGCTTCAGGCTGCACGCTGACGGCGGCAGGCGAGGCGCTTGTCGCGGCTGCCGAACGCGCAGAGAGCGAATTCCTCAAAGTGGGATCGAGCATTGGAGGCGCCGCCGAGGCCCTGACCGGAACGGTGCGCGTAGGGGCACCGGACGGGCTTGGCAACTACTTCCTGGCCGATCGGCTGGGCGCGCTGGCAGCGAAGCACCCGGGCCTTGTCATTCAACTCGTGCCGCTTCCGCGCACGTTCTCATTGTCAAGGCGCGAGGCTGACGTTGCGATCACCCTGGACCGGCCCAAGCAGGGCAAGCTGATCCTGTCCAAGCTCACCGACTACACGCTCAGTGTCTATGCTGCTGATGCTTATCTGGCGCGCGAGGGGCCCATCAAGACGCAAGCCGATCTTGCCGGCCGCCTGTTCGTCACCCAGGTCGAGGATTTCGTCTACAGCAGGGCATTGGACTATGCCTCGGTGCTCGGCCGGCTCATGTCGCGACGCTATGAATGCGGCAGCGTCGTTGCGCAGATGGAGGCCGTTCGCGGCGGACACGGCGTCGGAATCCTTCATGATTACGTGGCCCAGCGCTATCCCGAATTGCCGCGTCTGCTTCCCGACATCCGTTTCGTGCGGAATTACTGGCTGACGTCACATCCCGATACGCACGAAACGCGGCGCGTTGCGGAAGTGCATCGCTTCATCGTGGCATCAGTCAAGGCAGCGAGGTCGTCTTTTGAGGCTGCTTGAGCGCCGCTGCCGGTTGCTCGGGCGGGGCTGTGTGGTTCGTTGCCGATCCGGCGCATTCCATGAACGCCCGCAGCGCGGAGGACACGAATGCGTCCTTGCGATGAACGAAAACCGTGGTGGCCCTGCCGGTCCCGTTCGGCAACGAATGCAGATGGATCAGCCCCTGTCGTTCGGCAGAATCAGCGACCACGCGCGGCATCAACGACAGCCCGACTGAAGCCGCCACACAACCGATGATCCCGTCGAGCGTTCCCATCTCCATCCAGCGCAGGTCGACGAAGCCACGATGCGCAAGATATTCCGACAGGCGCTGTCGATAGGAGCAGCCGGCGCGAAACACGATCACCTTGCGGCCGCTTCCCGAAGCCAGGAATTTGCCGAGGTGTTGGGGAGACGTCACCATCGGCGGCGTGATCAGCACCAGCTCCTCCTCCACGACCGGTGTGCAGGTCAGTTCACCGTGCGTGACCGGTGCAGAGACAAAAGCTCCATCAAGCTTCCGAGCCAATACGCTGTCAACCAGCGCTGCGGTCGGCCCCGTCTCGATTTGGACGTCAACATCGGGATAAGCGATGCCGTAATGGGTGAGCAACGGTGGTAGGCGTAACGCCGCCGTCGTCTCCATCGACCCAATGCGCGGTTCGCCGCCCGGCCACGCCTCGTCCTTCACTGCGCAATGCGCCTCGGCCAACAGATCGCTGATCCGCTTGGCGTAGGGGAGCAGCCTGCTGCCCATCGAGGTGAGCGTGACGCCTTTCTTGGATCGATGAAAAAGTTGGACGCCGAGCTGGTTCTCCAGCGCTCGAATTCGCTGGGTCACGTTCGATTGGACGGTGTGGAGATCGTGGGCGGCGCGGCCGATTCCGCCGGCCAAGGCGACCGCGGAAAAGAAATTCAGATCCGTACTGTCCATATGGTCATCTCCGGGAATGATGACTCTGATCAATAATAATCACTTTTATGTTGTCAATAGCCGATCTAGCTTCCCGGTATCCAGGGTGGGAACCGAGCCTAGAAAGAGGAAGAGACATGGCTATCAAGACGAGATTGACCGAATTTTTTGGGCTCGAGCACCCGATCGTGCTGGCGCCGATGGATCCGGCCTCCGGCGGCGAGCTGGCCTCCGCGGTTTCCGCGGCAGGTGCTCTGGGCCTTCTTGGCGGCGGTTATGCCAACCGCGCCTGGTTCGAAGAACAGTCCGCAAAGGTGAGCCGCCCAGACGTCGGCTGTGGATTCATCACGTGGGCGCTCGCGAATGATCCGGGTCTGCTCGATCTCGCTCTGGAGCGGCACAAGAAAGCGATCATGCTGTCGTTCTCGGATCCTGCGCCATATGCCCCGAAAGTGAAGCAGGCCGGCATCCCGCTGATCTGTCAGGTGCATACGCTCGAGCATGCCCAGCGGGCGATCGACGTCGGCGCGGACATTGTTATCGCACAGGGCACGGAGGCCGGTGGCCACGGACTCACGGCGCGCTCGACGATGCCCTTCGTTCCAGCGGTCGCCGATCTGATCGCGCAACGAGCGCCGCGCGTTCTCCTTCTTGCCGCCGGAGGCATTGCTGACGGGCGCGGTCTCGCCGCCGCGCTAATGCTAGGTGCCGACGGTGCTTTGATCGGATCGCGGTTTTGGGCCACGCAAGAATCTGTCATTCATCGCAACGCCAAGGAAAAAGTGCTTGCAGCCACCGGCGATGAAACGATCCGGACGCGTGTCTACGACATTGTCCGCAAGAAGGCTTGGCCCGCGGAGTACACTGGGCGCCTGATGAAGAACGGCTTCATCGAAAGGTGGCATGGCCGGGAAGACGAGCTCCGCACATTGCAAGAAGCCGAGCTGCAGCGCGTCGAGAAGGCGTGGGTCTCCGGCGACTACGATACCGCCAATGTCACGGTCGGAGAAGCAATCGGTCTCATCAACGACATTCCAACCGCCGGTGAGCTGGTGAAGCGCATTTCAGCAGAAGCAAGCGCATGTCTTGCGCGCTACGCGCCGACGCGAAATTCTATCGCGGCCTAACGGGTCCGCAACTTTCTACCTAGTGCCGGGTGGAAACGGCGCGTGCGCTGCGGCGCACGCGCCCGCGAAAACACGTGCCCAACAAGGCCGAAGGAGAGATATGATGAGCGAACCTAAAGCGGACGCCCCGAACCCGGAAATCTGGACGGTGGTGCTTGCCTCAAGTGCGGGCACGATTATCGAGTGGTATGACTTCTATCTCTATGGAAGCCTTGCCGTGTTCTTTTCGACCCTTTTCTATCCCGCCAACGATCCCACCGCCGCCGTCCTGATCAGCGTTGCAACCTTTGCTACCGGATTTGTCATCCGGCCATTCGGTGCCATCCTGTTCGGAAGTCTTGGCGACCGATTGGGACGCAAGCACACCTTTCTGCTGACTCTTATCTTAATGGGAATTGCGACCACCGCGGTCGGTCTTTTGCCGACATATGCAAGTATCGGCTTTGCCGCACCTGTCGCGCTGGTCGTGCTCCGACTGGTACAGGGCTTGGCCATCGGCGGCGAGTACGGTGGCGCTGCCATCTATGTGGCTGAGCATGCACCGGCAAACCGTCGTGGCTTCTTCACTAGCTTCATCCAGACCACCGCCACCTTGGGCTTCTTTGTTGCAATTCTGGTCGTGCTGGCGTGTCGGCTATCGCTCGGGGAGGAAGCATTCCGTGCTTGGGGATGGCGTATCCCGTTCTTGCTGTCTGCACTTCTCGTCGTGATTTCGATCTATCTTCGCCTCAAGCTCAGCGAGTCGCCTGTTTTCGCGCAGATGCGCCAGGCCGGCACGGTCTCGCGCGCGCCGGTTCGCGAAAGTTTCGGCACGAGACAAGGATTGGGTTATGCGCTCTATGCTCTCTTCGGCGCGACGGCGGGTCTTGGATGCGTGTGGTACACCGGGCAGTTCTACGCACTGTATTTCCTGCAGAGCGTTCTCAAGGTGGACTTCCTGACGGCGAATGTCTGCGTCGCCGTTGCTCTAGCCATCGGCACGCCGCTGATCGTCGTGAGCGGGGCCTTGTCAGACCGTATCGGACGTCGTCCGCTGATCGTCACCGGACTGCTGCTCGCCGCCGCGCTCTACGTTCCCATCTACATGGGGATTGCGAGCGCCACGGCTGCGCACAATTACGTGGTCGTCACGGCGCTTATCCTGGCGCAACTCATCTTCGTAGCGCTGGTCTATGGACCGAATGCCGCGTTTCTCGTGGAGCTCTTTCCAGCGCGGCTGCGATATACCTCGCTGTCGCTTCCCTATCACATCGGCACTGGGATATTCGGCGGCTTCGTTCCGCTGATCAGCCTCTCGCTCGTCAGCTACACTGGCAACATCTACGCCGGCCTGATCTATCCGATCGCGATCGCACTCATGACGGCGGCGGTTAATGTCCTCTGCCTGCCCAAGGCTGTCGCAGTCGACCTTTCAAGTGAATTCGGCACGACACCGGCAGCCGGCCGCCAGACCGCATGAGCCGGGAAGCCGCCAATCGCCATCAAGGTGTTCGTGCAATACCCTTTGCACGAACACCCGGCGGGAATTTGCCGCGAAGATGGTATGAAGGATTCATTCGACGTCTGCGATGAGCCCCTGGCTGTCGTGACTGCGAAGAATTCCTCCCTCGACTTGTCGCAGATGTCCTGCGACGCAGTCACCCCGTTGCTGATTGCAACGGGGTGTTTTTTTGAGACCCGCATCTGCTTCGTCGAAGGCAGCCCGATGCTCAAAGCAGCAGCAATCTGTCTCGATTGTAGGCGATCAACGCCGGCGCACCTGCTCGTGCTCCGTTGCGCACGCCCGTTTGCGAAGATTCGCACTGCCTCGCCGGCCCGGGATGGATACAGTTTTGCGAGCGAGGGAGGGCATTGCCAATGAAGCTGATAACCAAATTATTGCTGCTGACATGCGCGCGCTGGTCGCGGGAGCGACCGGAACGGTTCCGGTCTTGGCCAAGGAGACCGTAAAGCTTGCGTTTATTGGACCATTGTCCGGCGGCAATTCAGCTCCCGGTATCGGGGGCCGCAACTCCACGCAATTGGCCGTGCAATTGCGAAACGCCGATCCCACGGCAAAGTATACTTACGAGCTCGTCACCTTCGATGACGAATGCAAGCCGAATATCGGCATCCAGGTCGCAACCAAGGCCGCATCGGATCGTAGCATCATCGCCGGTGTGACCCACTATTGCTCGGCCGTAGGCATCGCGACGGTTGATACCTATGCCCGGTTCGGATTGCCGGTCGTGGTGTGGGGCGCCATCCTGCCCGAGATCACCTATGGCAACGATTACCACGAAATCCATCGCGTCAACGGGACGATGATCAATGAAGGCAAGCTCGCAGCGGAGTTCCTCACCAAGCAGGGCTTCCTGAAATACGTTGTCGTTCACGACACCACCGACTACGGCAAGGGACAGAACAAATACTTCAGCGAATATCTCAAGTTGGCCGGCGGCGAGATCGTCGCGACTTTTCCGGTCAGCCCGGATCAGCAGGACTTCACGGCTGAGCTCACCAAGATCAAGGAGCTCAAGCCGGATCTGATCATCGTGGGCGGCCTGACGCCGCTTGGCGTGCGATTGCGGGCTCAAATGGATCGGGTCGGTGTCACCGCCCAGCTTGCGGGCGTCTCCGGCATCATGAACGCGGGCTTCCTGGAAGGCGCAGGTGCCGCGGCGGAAGGAACGATTTCCTTCCACAACGGCGCTCCCATCAGCAAATATGAGCAGGGCCAAGCGTTTCTCGACGCATACGCCAAGGCCGGCTTTCGCGAGGACCCGGACGCCTATGGCCCCTTCGCCTACTCCGCCGCCAATCTGATCATGGATGCTATCGAGAAGGTTGGCCCCGACCGGGCCAAAGTCAAGGACCTGCTCAATACGACCAAGGCATACAAGTCGCTGGTCGGCGAGATCAATTTCGACGACCACAGGCAGAACATCCTGAGGGCCAACGTCTATGTCGCCCAGGATGGTAAATGGGTCTACTGGCCGGATAGCGAATATTCCGCCGGCAAACGAAAACTCCGCCTCAACTGACCAAGACGTCATGGGTCGCCCTAGCGCGCGGAGACATTGATGGACCTCGGAATCGTAGCGCAGCAGGTGTTCAACGGCCTCATGCTGGGCGTGATCTACTCAATGATCGCCGTTGGATTTTCGCTGTTCTTTGGGGTGCTCGACGTCATCAAGTTCTCGCATGGTGACGTCGTGACGCTGGGAAGTTTCTCGGCTTTGGGAGCCGCCGGCCTTTCGGGAGCTCTCTTTGCGCTGCCCCCTGCGCTGGCCTTGCTCGCCGGTTTGTCGGCTGCGGTCGGCGCCGGGGCGCTCGCGGGCGTCGTGATCGGGAGGGTTCTTGTGATCCCCTTGCGCAGCGCCCCCAGCATCAATGTGCTGCTCGCGACCTTGATGGCCGGCACCGTGCTGCGCGAGGCCATCCGGCTTGGCGTGCCCAACGGCGGCAACCCGAAGCCGTTTCCGGCTTTGTTGCCGAGCGGCATGATCAGGGCCGGTTCCTTCAGTGTGGGTATCGACAGCGTGATCATCGTATGTGCCGGACTGCTGCTGGTGGTGGGAACGCATCTGTTGGTGACCCGCACCCGGTTCGGGCTCTCGATCCGCGCCGTGGCCCAGGATGACGAGGTTGCACGCCTCGCAGGCATCGACCAGCAGCGCGTGGTGCTGGGGACCTTCGCATTGGGATCGGGGCTCGCCGCTTTTGCCGGCTGCATGCTCGGGCTGTATTACCGCGAGATCAACTTCAACATGGGCGTTCTGCTCGGCATCATCGGATTCGCCTCGGCCGTGGTGGGCGGTCTTGGAAGCCTGATCGGGCCGATCATCGGGGGATTTCTATTCGCCGGCGTGCAGACGCTGGTCGTGGTCGCGATGCCGATCTCGAGCGCTTATCGCGATGTCGTGGCCTTTGCCGTCATCATCATCCTGATTGCGTTGTTCCCGACAGGAATGATTGCAGAACAGCGCAGCGACCGGGTGTGACATGAGCAGCCTTTCAAGCGCGGCTCCGTCGCTCTGCGTCCCGCGGATTCGTCGTCATCCGCGCGCCCTCGTCGCAGCTGTGGTGGCGCTTCTGTTTGCCGCCGGCGGCGTGATCATGCACGCCGAATCCCAGCCCGTGGTTCTCGCCTTGCTCGCGGCCTTTATCCTGGCGTTTGGATTGGCGGATCGAACGCAGATGGGCCGGGAGATCGCCGCGACCTGCGACGACTATCGAGGTGTTGCCAATGGAACGGCATTGCTGTGTGCGTTGATCCTGATTGTCCTGTTTCACGCCGATCACTACGCGCTTCTCATGCTGGCAACCGTGGCAATCTTCTCGACTGCCTGCATCGCGCTCAACTTGCAGCTCGCATTCGCCGGCATCGCCAACTTCGCAGGCGCGGCCTTCTTCGTCATGGGATCATATACGGCCGCCGTAGTGAGTGCATACACCACCGTTCCGCGCGCATTTGCGCCGTTGATCGGCACGATTGTGACGGGTGCAATGGGCCTCGTGCTGTTGCTGCCGGTGCTGCGCACGCGCGGGCACTATGCGGCGCTCGTGACGATCGCCTTCGGCGTGCTGCTGCGGACTTGGCTCGAGGTCAACGACGTCCTCGGCGGCCCCCAGGGCCTGAAGATCGGAAGCTTCTCGATCCTGGGGCTGGATTTCGCCCGGCTCAACCAGATTGGTCCATGGAGCGTGTCATTCTATCTGCCCTATGCAACGCTCTCGGTCTGCATGTTCGGCCTCGTGTTCATCCTCGTCCGGCGCGTGGAAAACTCGTGGGTCGGCATCGCCCTGGACGTGGTCCGCAGCGATGAGACCGCCGCGGCGGTGTTCGGCCTGTCGATCAGGCTGTGGAAGGTCGTCGGCTTTGTCCTCGGCAACGCCATCATCGGCATGGCTGGCGCGGTCTACGGGATGATGAACGGGTTCGTGACACCCAACGGCGCGGGGCTCGGGGATTCCCTGCTGATGCTGTCGATCGTGGTGCTGGGCGGAATCGGCAATTTGTGGGGCTCGGTCGTGGCCGCCATGATCATCCTGGTCCTGCCGGAAAAACTGCAGACGATCCAGGAATTCCGCCTGTTGCTATTCGCCTTGCTCGTGCTCGTCATCTTGCTGTTCCGCCCGGGCGGCATCCTGCCTCGTCCGGTGAGGGACCTGTCGCGCTTCATCGACGGAGCGCCAAAATGAGCCGCACTCTGTTGCAATGTGCCGGTCTCACCAAGCAGTTCGGCGGGCTGGTCGCGCTCGACGGTTTCGACATCGAAATCGGCCGCGGCGAGACGATCGGACTGGTTGGGCCCAACGGATCGGGGAAGACGACATTCTTCAACGTGATTACCGGGCTTTACGACCCGAGCGGGGGATCGATCCGGCTTGATGGCCACGACCTCTTTGGCTGTGCGCCGCAGATGATCGGTCGTGCCGGTGTCGCGCGAACGTTTCAGCGATCGAGGCTGATGCTCGATCAGAGCGTGTTCGACAATATTGCGGTCGGAGCCCTCTGCCATTGCGATCTCGGTCTTTTGACAAATCTGTTTCGCCGCGCGAGGTGGGGCAGAGAGCTGCGGGAGACGGTCAATCGCGCACGGGAGATTGCGTCCCGCTTCAACGCCGGGATAGCCGACCGGCTGTTCCAGCCTGTGAGCTCTTTCCCGATGATCGACCGTCGGCGGATCGAGATCTGCCGGGCGCTGATCGGCGGGCCGCGCCTGCTGTTGCTGGATGAGCCCTCCGCCGGTATGACCCCCGATGAGACGCGCGAACTCATGGACGACCTCCTCGCATTCAGGTCCGAGATGCCGGATCTGGCCGTGGTCCTGGTGGAGCACGAAATGGACGTCATCCGGCGTGTCTCCGATCGCTGCATCGTGCTCAATTTCGGGAGGAAAGTCTTCGAAGGCAGTTTTGACGGGTTGATAGCCGACCCCGAAGTGCAGGCGGCTTATCTCGGGAGAGGGCAATGATCAGCGTGCGACGAACCGCGGCGCGGACATTGTCGGTCAATGCGATCAACGCCGGCTACGATCGCGCCGACGTTCTGAAGAACGTGACCATCGAGGTCAGGCCCGGTACGGTAACGACCATCCTGGGAGCCAACGGCGCCGGCAAGAGCACGTTGATCCGGGCCATCCTCGGGTTGACCCGTGTTCGGAAAGGCGAGGTACGCTTTGGGCAGGTGGCGACAACCAATATGCCCACCCACAAGATCGCGGCTCTCGGGATCGCGACGATCCCGGAAGGCAATCGCGTGATGCCGCGCATGAGCGTCCTTGAGAACCTCAAGGTCGGCGGATTGATCATGCGTGACGACAGGCGCGTTGCGGCGCGGATGGATGAGATGTTCGAGGTGTTCCCGCGTCTGAAGGAGCGGCGAAGCCAGCTCGCGGGAACACTGTCCGGCGGCGAGCGGTCGATGCTCTCGATCGCGCGAGGGCTGATGGCCGATCCGGAGCTCGTGATCTTCGACGAGCCCTCGCTCGGCTTGTCGCCGTTATTTGTCTCGGAGGTTTTCGGAATAGTCCGACAACTGAAGACAGCCGGACTTTCGGTTCTGCTCATCGAGCAGAACGTGCGTCAAACGCTCGACGTGGCCGATTACGGCTACGTGCTGGCGCAAGGACTCGTTGTCGCCAAAGGAAGCGCTGAACTCTTGAAAGAGAATTCCGAACTTCACAAGGCATATTTTGGAATCCACTAGGGAACGGAGCTCGCTATGAATTTTCAGGTATTGGAGCGGATCAATCCGCTGCGTAAACCGAAAGGTTTCGAGCCGGTGGTCCAGCGTTGGTCCGTCGGTTTCCCACGCAAATGCGAAGCTTTGTGCCTTGCATTTCACGGCATCCAGGGACCGAACGCGGAAGCCGTCTACAAGTCCGGCTTCATCCCGTGGATATCAGAGGCCGTCTTCCTGCCGAACGGCCCGCACGTGCACGATCATGCGTGGTTCGTCGATCACAACGGCCTCTATACGCATGTGGTTGCGAGCTATTGGGTTGACCAGACCCGTCGTAATGATTGGCTCGACGATAGTCGCGTGGCGAATTGGTGGAACGATTCGGCGAGGTGTTCGGAGGCGACGGGCTACTTCCGCGAGAGCTTGACCGTCCCTATCGAACGCCTTGAGACGCTGTATTGGAACGATTATCCAGCGGGGATAAGTCGCTCTAGTGAAGTGGCGCTCTACCCGACGCCGTATTGCGGCTATTACGGCGCGATGCGCGACCGGATCCCACTCGCCGCGGTCGATCCTTTGCCGTCGGCGCTGCCTGAGCTACCATCAGCGACGCCGCGCGAGACCAGGTCCAATCGGTGGCGGATCGCTACGCCCCAGAACCTCACGGTCATTCGGTCGGCGGCCTTTTGGGGGCGCTGCGATGCCGACCAAACCGAAGATTACATGCGCGACCTGCGGGCTCCCCTCGAACGCGGAATGGACTTCTTGCGCGAAAGTCCTGAGGCAACGGGTTGCTGCTCGCTTCGATTCCAGCAAACATGCGATGTCGGCGGGGCACCCGAGCTCGAGACTCATGCGCTCGGATACTTTCTGTCGCTTGGCCACATGGAGAACTGGGCTGAGCATCATCCGTCGCACGGGGCGATCTTCCGCGCCGCGATGGCCCGCTACCGCAAGTTCGGCGCGAAGAACCAGCTCAGAACCTGGCATGAAGTGTTCGTGCTGCCGGAGAACAACCAGCTTTTCGAGTATGTCAACTGCGCGCCGGGCACGGGCCTGTTGAACTACTTCGAAGGCGAGCGGCGGCCCTAGCATTACAGTTGCCGTTTTGCTTTGAGGTGCGCACGCCGGGCGATCGCCTGGTGAGCTCTGCGCCAGAGTGACCATGCGATGACGTGGGCGGGTTGGATTCGCTTTCGAGCGAGTCTGATGGCGATGCGGCGGATTTCCTGAATTGACCAGCGGATCAATGACGTGACGGCCGTGCTTTTGCCGTGGTTCGGCGCGGTGTTTTTTTGGGTGCCGGCGGATTGGCGCGATGGCGGATCACCGCCATCATGGCGAATGCGAGCATCACCATAGAGACGTGGCGATGCCAGCCATGCCAGGATCTGCTCTCGTTGTGATCAAGCCCGAACTCATTCTTGGCAGTCTCAAAACTGTCCTCGATCGCCCAGCGATGGCCTTCGACTGCGACCAGCGTTTCAATGGCCGTTCCTGCTGGGCACCAGGTGGTGAAGAAGGCGAGGTCATCATCTGCGATGCGACGACGGATCAGCAGACCGCGTGTCCACAAACCGTCATTTGCGCTGTTGAACTGCCCGGCATCGAGATCGGCCAGTTCGAGATAGCACCAATCATGCAGCCGCGGTCCTTTGGTTCCGTCCCCTGCCGACAGGCGTTTCCAGTCGGACGAACGCCGCGTCGAGGCGATGTCCGCGGCGGTGCCAGAGACTGATCGCCGCTTGCCCCAGGATCGGAACACATGAGCGCTGCTGACTCCGAGCACATAGCCTTTGCCTGCCTGGCGTAGTTGCTGTTCGATATCTCCGACACCGTAGACCGTATCGCCGGCCACCCACTTGAATGGCACAGCCGCGACTATCGCGCGTGCAATCATTGCAGTCGCAAGCTTCGGTTTGGTCGCAAAGCCCGTGTCGGCAGGCACGTATGTGGCTTCCAGACGATCTGGATCGTCGACCCATTCCTTCGGAAGATACAACGCGCGATCGATGAACGCATGGCCATGACGCGAAACGTAGGTGGCGAAAACGCCGATCTGGCAGTTCGTAATCTTGCCTGCCGAACCGGTGTATTGCCGCGCCACGCCGCACGACGCCTTGCCCTGCTTGAGAAAGCCGGTCTCATCGATCACGAGAACCGCATCGTCATCTGCCAAATGCTCGATGACATAGTCGCGGACAATATCGCGCAAGGCATCGGCATCCCAATCCCTGCGACCCAGGATAGCCTGTTGCCGCCATGGACCAGGATCGCCAGCCGCCTCCGCGCGCATCCAGCCGGTCTTGCGTTGCTCATCGCCGAGCAGACCTTCAAGAAACAACCCTGCGTTCCTCGCAACACGTTCTTGCCCGAACAACGGACGTATCCGCTTCTTAACCTCCCGAAGCGACGCAGCCCACAACGCAAGCGTCTCTTCAATCGACGCTGCCTGCGCCCACGATCTTCGAATCATGGTTGCTCATGGATTCAGAAATCTTCCGGAAGGGCAACTGTAATGCTAGATTTGCTCACGTTGAGTTCTTCGCATTTTGTGAAGGTTTTCGGATGCCGGCCCCATGAAAGGTGGCGCCGCGCACACCGGGGCCGGCGACCGATGCTTGAGGGCTCGAAAAGACCTTGAGCTTGTCTAACGAAAACTATTTCGAGACGTCATCTTATACATCACTGATGAGGATCGCCGCATCTCCGATTGCATCGGTTTCGTCATTCGAAATCGTTGACGCCGCGGATGCAGCCTTGCTGGATGTTCGGCGCGAGATCGAGCATCTTCATGCTTCGATCGTGCGCCGTCGCAACAGAACTGCAGCCTGATCGCTCTACGGCACACTCTGTCTTGAGTGAGGTTGCGAACCCCTCATCTCAAGACAGGACGCCCCGTCGCGCTATCGTCTTGGTCGGGTCGCCTGCCGCAGCGCCCTACCGCGCGAGCGGTTTAGTCGTGTGCCGGGCATGCTCAATAGCTCGGAAGTGAAAGTCTTCCACCCAACCTGATGGAGGTGAAGGGTTAGTGAAACGCAAGGGCTGCCGTCGCGAGGCG
>NZ_JADPKQ010000339.1:0-1824 GCF_023074015.1 Bradyrhizobium sp. 142 | reverse complement strand
TCAAGGCGACGCACTTGGCGACTATCAGTAAGGATATCCATACCGACAGTCAGCTACAGACCGGATGAACTCGCAAGACGGCCGTCCTCGGACGAGTACTGATCAAGTCACGTTCATCAATTTCAACTATGATAGGGCGATTGAGCAATTCATTTACTGGGCTCTCCAGGAGCGCGCATCCGCTTCGGCAGAAGAAGCAAAGGGGATGGTTGCAAAGCTGAACATGCTGAGACCATACGGCTCAATCGGTGAATTCTCTCCCAACTACGGCGACTCACTTTCCTTCGGCGCAACAGGGTATTTTGATCCATTTTCCCGGTTAGGAAATCTGGGCACTTACACCGACCAAAAGCCGATGCATGACTCGGCTGCGATGGTCGCTGCAATTGCCGACGCCAAGTTGATCATTTTTTTGGGCTTCGGCTATCATCCTTCGAACGTGGACGTCATCAAGGGAGGCGGCGGCAACACTCGCGCCGAGGTGATTGGATCAGTCTTAGGAATCCACCTTTCCAACTATTCAGTGATCACCAACCAGATCGCCAAAAACCTGAACAAAAGTGTTGACGGCGTTGAACTGGTCTCAATGAGAGCTGCGGAACTGCTGCAAGAGTTTCGCCCACGGATACTAAGGCTGCTTCAGTAGATTGAGAGCGTCACGTCCTGGTGATCGGATGACAAGCGAGCCAGTTGCTGTCTAGGTTTATTGGACCGTCAACCCTCTGTACCACTCCTCAAGCGCGATCTTCGCGGCCCCATAGCGTTCAAAGTCCTGGATCGTGTATCGCGCTTCTCCGGGCCGCCGATAGCCACGCCGTTCGGACTGAGGCTGCACCCGAGCTGCGTGGTCGTTCCGGGCATGATCGAGCCGGTGCACGACTAACGGCCCATTGCCACCGTTGAATGCTCCCTGGTCGCCAGCTGGGTCGGCTGCTGCGAGGACTGTTCGTCGGGCATAAGCAGGCCCATCCGCACGGCTTCAGGTCTCGATACCGAATGGCCCATGGCAGTATCGAACGATTGGCGGGGTGCGAACAGGGACGCAACCGAAGCAGCTGATGGGGGCGGGCAAAAGCCGCTCTGATCTCGGACCATGTAAGCCGTGTATGCGGCCCCGCAGACGGCGGTTACAATTGCGACCGCAGCAAGATCTCGGTTCCTCATGGGCGATGCTCCACATCGCCCCCCAATCCAGACAATAGCATTCGGCGGGCCGGACAGCCGAGCTATCGCCAAATTTTGGTGACGGCCGGGCCGGTCAGGCGGCGGCGGTTATGGGCTGACGGTCGGTCGGCTTGGCGATGACCTCGATCCCGTCGTTGAATGTCACACCAAGAACGAGTTTTGGCAACTGGTGGTGGCCATCGAGACGGCGCCAGCTTTTCTGCGCGCCCTCGACGAGTTTGAAGACCATGGCGAGCGCGGTCCCGTTCGACAGACAACTCTTCGACCGGATGGTGCGGTGGCGCACGGTGGCGAAGGTGCTTTCGATGGGGTTGGTAACCGGTATGAGATGTCTCGGTGCCAACGTTCCGCTGCGGTTTTCTACATCGTGGCGTATGGTGCGACCATCGGGACAGAGGCACCGGGAGCACGATGTGCGGGCAGGCCGATGCATACGATGAGCTGAGAGCTCGAGTTAGTAGCTGGCCGCCTCTGCGACTCGCCCGGTTGCGCTGGGAGCGCGAATCCGTAGTTGTCGTGTCGCCCGCAGCTCCCGTCATATGTTCAGGCAGGAGGTGCAAATGCGACGGGTGATTGGCATCGACGTCCACCGAACTTTCGGGGAGGTGGTGTTTTGGGAAGACGGCAGGCTCCGACATG
>NZ_JADPKQ010000377.1:0-1870 GCF_023074015.1 Bradyrhizobium sp. 142 | reverse complement strand
TGTGGGAGGAGTACCGGGCGGTCCATCCGGAAGGTTATGGCTACAGCCGGTTCTGCGATTTATTCCGGGAATTCGAGCGGCGGCTGTCTCCGACGATGCGGCAGGACCATCCGGCCGGCGACAAGGTCTTTGTCGATTACTCCGGCAAGAAGATCATGATCGTTGATCGCGCAACCGGGGTTGTGCGCGACGCGGAGATCTTCGTCGCCGTGCTTGGCGCCTCGAATTACACCTACGCCGAGGCGACCTGGACGCAGACACTTCCGGACTGGATCGAGGCCCATGTCCGGATGTTCCGGTTCTTTGGCGGGGTGCCCCGCCTCGTCGTCCCTGACAATCTGAAGTCCGGCGTGCGCCGGGCGTCGTTCTACGACCCTGAAATCAATCGCAGCTACGGGATGATGGCGTCCCATTACGGCGTTGGCATCCTTCCGGCACGGCCAAGAAAGCCCCGGGATAAGGCAAAAGTGGAAGCCGGAGTGCGTTTTGCCCAGACCTATATCCTCGGACGGCTTCGCCGGCAGACCTTCTTCTCGCTGGCTGAGGCGAACGCGGCAATCGCCGCCGCGCTGGAGCGCATCAACGCCCACGTCATGCGCCGGATCGGCGTCAGCCGCCGACAATTGTTCGAGACCGTCGAGATGCCTGTCCTGGCGCCGTTGCCGGATGCCGACTATCAGTTCGCGGAATGGCTCCTGGCCCGCGTCTCGCTCGATTATCACGTCGAGGTCGACGGCTTCTTCTACTCAGTGCCACACGGCCTGATCCGGGAGCAGGTCGACGTTCGCGCCACCACCCGGACCATCGAGTTGTTCCATCGGGGTTTGCGGGTTGCTGCTCACCAGCGCCGTTATGGCGGCCGCCGGCACGGCACTGATCCCGATCACATGCCCAGTGCGCATCGGCGTTACGCCGAGTGGACTCCCGATCGATTCCGGCGCTGGGGGCGGTCGATCGGGCCCAACACCGAGGGGCTCGTCCTCGCCATCCTGGCCAATCGGCCTCATCCCGAACAGGGATTCCGGACCTGTCTCGGCGTGCTTCGGCTGTTCAAGGATCTCGATCCCGAACGCGCCGAGCTGATCGCGGCCCGCGCGGTCGCGGTCAGCGCACTGACCTACAAGAGCATCGCCTCCATCATCGCCAACAAGCTCGACCGCAGTTCTCGCGATACCGAGGACGCGATCATCGAACATCCCAATCTGCGCGGCCCCGGTTACTTCCATTGAAAGGATTATCCAGCATGCTGACCCATCCCACCCTCGACCTGCTGCATAGCCTCGGTCTCCACGGTATGGCCAAAGGCTTCAAGGACCTCGATGCCCAGTCCGAAGCGCGCAGCCTCGAACACGCCGAATGGCTGGCATTGCTCCTGGAACACGAGAAAACGCTGCGCCAGCAAAAGCGGTTCGAAAGCAGAGCTCGCGCCGCCAAGCTGCGTCATGCCGCCTGCGTCGAGGATGTCGATTACCGCGCCATCCGCGGCCTCGACCGCGCGCTCTTTCTAAAACTCGCCGCTGGCGACTGGATCCGGGCACGACATAATCTCCTCGTTACCGGGCCATGCGGCGTCGGCAAGAGCTGGCTCGCTTGCGCCCTCGGCAACAAGGCCTGCCGAGACGACTTCTCAGTTGCCTACCATCGTGTGCCGCGTCTCTTCGCCGCTCTCGCACTCGGCCGCGCCGATGGCCGCTATACCAAGATACTGCGGGCGATCGCACGACTTGATCTGCTGATCCTGGACGACTGGGGACCAGAACCTCTCGACGCCGACCAGCGCCGTGATTTGCTCGAAATCGTCGAGGATCGATACGAAGCCCGCTCGATTATCGTCACCAGCCAGCTGCCCGTCGATCGCTGGTACGAAATC
>NZ_JADPKQ010000195.1:0-1879 GCF_023074015.1 Bradyrhizobium sp. 142 | reverse complement strand
AGACGGTTCTCGGGCTCTACGGCGTCATACTGGCGCCGAGCGCGCTCGGCCTCGTAGCGGGCGCGCTCCACGCGAAGCACCCACTGGCGCTCGAGCTGACGGCTCTCCTGCTCCAGTTGGCCCGCGGCTGCGAGTGCGATCTCAATCTGATCCGGCACCAGGGCGTCGAGGACCATCCGCTCGACCAGCGCGTCAACCGCCAAGGCCCGGACTTCCTGGCACATTGCACTGCCTTGCTGGTCCCGATCCGAGCGGCAGCAATAGACCGGATAGTCGGCATTCGGGCCCGTGTAGCGCATGCTCATGCGCCGTCCACAACGACCGCAGATCGCAATTCCTTGTAACAGGGCTGCCCCCTTGCGCGGTACGCCAGAGTGTCCTGCCTCATAGCGGCAGAGGTTATCTGCCAATCGCCCCTGGTTGGCCATGAACTCCTCCCAGCTGATATAGCCTGGGTGAGCGGCGTGGAGGCAAACCGCCCAATCCGCGATCGCTACCTTGACCGTTCCCGTCAGCGATCCCGGCCGGCATCGGCTCGAATCCTTTTGCCGGCGGCCATAAACATACGCCCCAGCATAGGCCGGATTCTGAAGGATATTAAGGACGCGTGTGCTATCTGGCGCACGCCAGACGATCTCGTGTGGAGAAGGTCCAAGCAGCGGCCGAACCGGCAAGGACAATCCATTCCTGTCCAAGTAACGCATCACACGGCGCGCGCTTTGCAGTTCCCGGAATTTAGCAAACACGAGATGAAGACGGGCCCGCACCTCCTCATCCGGATTGAGAACAATTGTCCCCGCTCGATCGTAGACGAGCCCGGCCGGCAGCGGCAGCCGCAGTTCGCCCCGCGCCGCCTTCTGGCGTTCCCCTTGGTGAAGGCGCATCCGAAGCTGATGCAGCTCCGCCTCGCTCATGATGCCGGACAGGCCCAACAGCAGGCGGTCGTGATAGGCGCGCGGATCGTAAAGCCGCTCGCCATCCGCAATCAGCACGCCAAATACCGAGCAAAGTTCGAGAAGCTGATGCCAGTCCCGGTTATTGCGGGCCAAGCGCGAAGCGTCGAGACTCACCACGAGACCGGCGTTGCCAAGGCCGATCTCGGCAATGAGCTTCTGGAAACCATGACGGTCCACGCCGCCAGCACCGGATTTGCCCAGATCCTCGTCAATCACCTGGACGCGCTCGGGCGGCCAGCCCAGACCGATGGCGCGATCGACAAGGCGGTACTGCAGCTCGGTGCTCTCCTGATGCTGGCGCACCTGGTTCACGGATGACTGCCGCACGTAGACATAGGCCAACTTGGCTCGGTGAGCCGTCGTGAGCCGCTCGTCAGCGACGGTCGAGCTGATCAGCACGACCCAGTCCCCTTCCGGGCATGCCGGGGATCGCTTGCATTCGCCGCATCAGCGCGGCGATCGTTTGAGCAATCTGGGTTTGCGTCGCGGTCGACAGATTCGGCCAGAGGCGCGGAATGTCGGCCATCGGACGGCCGGATGGATTTGCCAACGTTGGCAGGGGTCGATACGCAACGCGACCTGGGAGCGGTCGGTGGGTCATCGCGAATCACCTTCTCGTCGAGAAGGCTCAGACTCGCGCTCAAATGTTGCATCAATGGGATCAGCGTCCGTACACTGATGCGCGGCAGGTCGGCCGCGTTCGGGCGGAAAGCGATCGACGTCTCGGTAAGATCCGTCGACGCGATCCGAACCCCCCGCCGCCGTCCGTCCGGCAGCGCGACAACAACGTAGGCGGGACCGCGTCCCGACCGCTCCTTCAGCACCTCAAGCCGGTGCCCGAACAGAAAATGATGCGGGTCGGTGATCGTGACGTGAGACACGACCCGTTCCAAAATAGGGGTACTCTGTCGTGTTCGGCGATC
>NZ_JADPKQ010000487.1:0-1895 GCF_023074015.1 Bradyrhizobium sp. 142 | reverse complement strand
CGTTCCCGGCCGGAAGCGCGAATGATGCGGCGGCTCGGATATTCGCCGATGCGCTCGGTAAGCGATGGGGCAAGCCGGTGATCGTCGAAGACAAGCCCGGCGCGGAAGGCACCATCGGTGTGGGTTCTTTCGTCGCCAATCAGGACGACCATACCCTTCTGTATACGGTTGCTGGATCGGTCACCGTTGCGCCGTTGCTAATCGATAAGTTACCTTACGACGTGGACCGCGATCTGGAGCCGATCGCTGCCACGACTGCGATCGTCCTCACTCTCGCAGTCAACAACGATCTGTCGGTCCGCAGCGTTCGGGAATTGATCGATGTCCTCAGATCAAATCCCGGCAAATACGCCTGGACGTCCGGACCGACCCTGCCGCGATACGTCTTTGCGGCGTTCCTGAAGCGGAACGGCTTGCAGGTGAACTTCGTCAGTTATCGCGATGCATCGCAACCCCAGGCCGACCTCGGCGAAGGCCGGATTCAGATTTTGGTGACATCACTGACGGCGTCATCCTCCCCGGTGCAGTCCGGAAAGGCACTCTTCCTTGCTGTCATCAATCCGACGCGCGCCGCCGCATTACCCAACCTTCAGACCGCGCGCGAACTCGGCTACCCCGAGCTTGAAATAGACGGGTTGGCTGGCATTTTTGGCAGCAAGGCTATGCCAGAAGCGTTGCGAAATCGAGTCGCTGCCGACGTCGCGGCGATCTCTCGCGAGCCTGAAGTTCGCCGAAAGCTGGAGGCCGGCGGTCACACTGTCCTCAACGGGACGACCGAAGAGCTGAGGGCGGCAATCGCGTGGCAACGCGCATGGCTAGGCGAAGTCACCAAGATTGTCGACATCCGGAACGCGCAATAGCGCAAAAGCGATATGGAGTAACCCATGTCTTCGTCTATCTCGGCTCTCAAGCTTCTCGACCTCATCCAGTCCCATCGCGTGACGGCGGTGATTTACGTCGCGGCCAAGCTCGGGATTGCCGAGTTGCTTCGCGACGGTCCGAAGTCCCTCGACGCGCTCGCGAAGGCAACAGGTGCGGATCGAAACGCACTTGGACGGCTGCTGACCGGACTTTCAACCGTCGGCGTCTGCGCGCGGCCTGACGACGAGCGATATTCATTGACGGAAATTGGCACGGCACTGGACGGCGCTGCCGACCATTCCGCCAAGAGCTGGGCAATCTTTGAAGGCGAAATGCTTTCCAAATCGTGGAACGGGCTGCTTGAGTCAATCGTGACCGGGAAGACGGCCGCGCAGCTTCTTGGCCTGAACGACAGTTTCGATCTGATGTCGCGCACGCCTGAGAACGTGCGCATATTCAACGCTGCAATGACGGATCTCACTCGTCTGGTAACGCCGGACATCCTTTCGGCCTATGATTTCGGCCGCATTTCTCATCTAATGGATGTGGGGGGCGGGTCGGGCGAACTGATCGGGGCCGTCGCAAAGCAATATCCACGGATTCGCGGGACGGTTCTCGATCTTCCCAGATGTGCCGCAACAGCGAACGATCATTTCGAGCGTGTGGGCGTCAGTGACCGTGCGAGCTTCCTGGCTGGCGACTTCTTCGAAACGGTTCCAGCCATCGCCGATGCCATCATCCTCAAAAGTGTGATTCACGACTGGGACAACGCACGTAGTGGCGCAATCCTCAAAAATTGTCGCCAGGCTCTGCCGGGACAGGGGACACTGCTGTTGGTCGAACGAATCATGCCGGATTCGCTGAGTGTCAAAGATGAGGACAAAGCGCACGCGATGAGCGACCTGAATATGCTTCGCGGCCCGGGAGGTCTCGAGCGCACCGAGAAGGAATATCGACCTCTCCTGAACGAAAACGGATTCCGTCCCGAAGCGATCTATCCTGCAGGCCGCTTTAGTGTGATCGAGGCGCGCGTT
>NZ_JADPKQ010000280.1:0-1917 GCF_023074015.1 Bradyrhizobium sp. 142 | reverse complement strand
GCATCGCGCACCTGATCCCGCCGTTCCCCGGCTTCCTTGGCGGCCGCGGTTGCAGCGGCGATAGCGCCCGGACCAACGACGCCAAGCAGTGCTTCTTCGATTGCATCATCGACGCGCAATCCGCCGAAGGCGATGCAGTGAGGGCCGCCATTGTCCATCCAGGCGCGGCTGCAGCTGTAGCGCGGGATATGGTGCTTCATGCCGGAGTACCGGAGTGTGAGCTTGCGGCCGCAGCGCTTGCACCGGATCAGACCGGCCAGCAGCGCGTCACCATGCTTGGGCGCGCCGTGATGCCGACCGGTGGGAACGTTGCTGCTGACCATGGTGCGGATCGCCTCGAACCTCTCCCAGCTGACGTACCCTTCGTGGGTGTTGGGCTTCAGCGCCAGCCATTCGTTTCGCGCCTTGCGGCGGAGCTTCACGCTCACGCCCTCGGCGCTGTATCCCGCCGCCACAGCCGTCTTACCATAAGCATAGGCGCCGCCGTAGACCGGGTTCTCAATGATCCGGTGGATGGCGGAGTAACTCGGTCGCCGCCAGGCCGTGTAGCCGTTGGTCTGCTTCACCGGCAGATCGAGATTGTACTCGTGGAGCCAGCAGAGCGCCTGTCGCGCGCTGCCCAGTTCCTCGACCTTGTCGAACACCAGCTTGATCGCTTCCTGGACACGCCGATCCGGATCTTTCTCATAACGGTCGCCGGCCTTCACGAAGCCGACGGGCGCCGCCACAACCAACTCGCCGCGGCGCGCCTTCTCGTAGCGGGCCGAGAGCGAGCGCTGGCGCAACAGATCCAGCTCGTACTCGTTGAGGCTGCCCTTGAGCCCGAGCAGCAGGCGGTCGTTGCCGTGCCTTGGCGCATAGATGGTCTCCTGATCGACCAGAACGGTATCGACCACGCGGCACATCTCAATGAGTTGCTGCCAATCCCGGCTGTTGCGAGCGAAGCGCGAGACCTCGCGGGCGCAAACCGCCCCAACCTTACCGAGGCAAACCTCCGCTACCATTCGCTCGAAACCGGCGCGTTGTACGCCGCCGGCGGCTGAACGACCGAGATCATCATCGATCACTTCAACCTCTGCCCACCCGAGCGCCGTGAGCCGGTCCCGCATGGAGTATTGCAACGCACTGCTCTCGCGATTGTGCAGCACCTGATGCGCTGAGGATTGACGCACGTAAAGAATCGCCTTGCGCTCCAGATGATGAGGCCTGACCTTGTCAGAGATCATGATCGACCTCCTTCGCGCGCGGCGTCGCTGTCGTCGCGGCATGATCGAGGATCAACTGCGTCATCAGGCTCATGAGAGCTGCCCGGGCCTCCGCCGGCAGTTCCAGCCATGCGGGTGCGCCGAGGGCGCCGTTCGGCAGGCCGCTCCCGAACAGATCCATCTGCTGCGGCCGTGGTTGTCGATTGTGTTGGTATCCGTTCCCTGGCATTGCCGTCTGTCGTGGCATCGGTCTCTCCCCGATTCTGGTCGTGGGAGGCTCTGGGTGCGCCAGAAAGCAGGGCAGCTGATGGCGTTCGATCCTTCAACGCCAGATCGAGAAGCGCAGAAAGCGCTGCAAGTGCGTCAATGCTGACAAACGGCTGAGCTGTCAAAAGCTCGGGGTCAGGGCATACCGTCCGGTCGAACATCCATGCCGGTACTTCAAGCCAACGATCTGCTTGCGACCCGTCGAGCGTGCAGCGAAAAACGATATCACCGGCCTTGTCGACGGCCCCATGAACGCAAACTCGGCGACCAAACCAGGGATGATGCCGATAAAGAACCTCGCGAAGAACGGTCCTGTGGGCGTTCTCAAACCTTGTTGTACAACGCACGAAGGCCCCATTCGAGCCTTGACGACATGACCCCGGATCAAGCCTACTTCAACCTTCCGCCGCTCCGCGTGGCGGCCTAATCTCGGCAGAGGCTCCAC
>NZ_JADPKQ010000157.1:0-1926 GCF_023074015.1 Bradyrhizobium sp. 142 | reverse complement strand
GTTACGTCATGCTCTCGGCACGGTTGCTGGAGACACTGACCGACTATTGGCGCGCCGTCCGGCCGAGCACGTGGATGTTTCCCGGCGGTATCCCCAACGAGCCGATATCGACCAACGCGGTGCAGGACGCCTGCAGCAAGGCGCATCGGTTAACGGGCCTTGCCAAGCCCGTGACGCCGCATTCGCTGCGGCATGCCTTCGCCGTCCATCTACTCGAGGCCGGCACCGATCTTCGCACCATCCAGCTCTTGCTTGGCCATCGCAGCCTGTCCACAACCGCGCAATATCTCCGGATAGCCACGAACAAAGTCTGCGCGGCGACCAGCCCGCTGGAGCTGCTGCCGCGCCCAATCCCTAAGGCACCACCACCGCCGCCGCCTGAACATTTCTGACGGCGGCCCCATGGGACGCTCAGGTCCGGAAGTGGCGGATATCTTCCGCCGCTATGGTGCTGCCTGGCGCGAGCCGCACTGGAGGTCTCTATCGACCGAACGACGTGCAGCAATGACGGCGATCGAGCGCTGCCGAACGGCCGCGCTCGGTGGCCATGTCGAGCAGTGCGATCACTGCGGAGAGCGGCGGATCTCCTACAATAGCTGCCGCTCGCGCAACTGCCCCAAGTGCCAATCGCTCGCGCGGGCAGAATGGATCGAGGCCCGACAAGCGGAGCTTCTCGATACGCAGTATTTTCACGTTGTTTTCACCATACCCGACCAAATCGCAGCGATCGCATTCCAGAATGCCGGCACCGTGTACGATATTATGTTCCGCACAGCTGCAGAGACTTTGCGGACTATCGCTGCCGACCCCAAGCACCTCGGTGCCGAGATCGGGTTCTTTTCTGTCCTTCATACTTGGGGCCAGAACCTCCTTCACCATCCCCACCTCCATTGCGTCGTTCCTGGAGGAGGACTGTCCCCGGATGGCAGCCGCTGGATCGCGTGCCGGCCCGGCTTCTTTCTTCCCGTGGCCGTGCTTTCCCGTCTGTTCCGGCGCCTATTTCTCAGCGCCTTGCAAAAGTCGTTCGATACCGGCGAGCTACAATTCTTCTCGTCGCTGGAACCGTTGCGTGATCCGGCTGCGTTTCAGCGTTATCTGAACGATGTCCGCAGAATCAATTGGGTTATCTACGCCAAGCCGCCATTTGGCAGCGCCGAACAGGTTGTGCACTATGTCGGCCGCTATACGCATCGGGTAGCGATCAGCAACAGCCGTGTCATCGATATCGAAGACGGCAAAGTACGCTTTCGATGGAAGGATTACCGCCACGGAAGCCAGCAGAAAGTAATGACGCTGGACGCCGGGGAGTTCATTCGGCGTTTCCTCATCCATGTCCTGCCCGAAGGCTTCAAACGTATTCGCTACTATGGTTTTCTGGGTAACCGCTACCGCAAGCAAAAGCTCGCTCGCTGCCGCGAACTGCTCGGAATGATATCCGCCGACGCTCATTCGGAGCCGGAAGAGCCCTCCGATTGCCCCGAGAAGGCTGAGCACTGCAATGCCGCTTCCTTGCGTCAATGTCCATCCTGTCATCAAGGCCACATGGTGTGCGTCGAGGTCTTGCAGCCAGGTTCGTTCAGTGCCGCTCGTTCACCGGACACTTCTTGATGCGAGACCTCGATCAACCAAGAACCGCCACCTTCCATTTCGGGATTCTTCCGGCCGCCGTGGCAGCCGATAGATGCCCTGTTGTCGTTCTTCCGACGTCAAACCTCCGGCGCTTCGCATTTGTCGGCTACTTCGCTTCCCAGATGTCCCTTCCACCCAGTACTTTCGTGATAATGTCCGCTTTGGACTTGTCTCCAGTCCAGATCACGACGTCCACAAATAACGGCGCAGTGATTCAACACCCATAGCTGCAGCGGCGTGCCCGCGGCTTCGTCCAACACGTTTTTAGATTACCGGCGCCCCTCGCGAGTGCTCGTG
>NZ_JADPKQ010000050.1:0-1953 GCF_023074015.1 Bradyrhizobium sp. 142 | reverse complement strand
CGTACGCCCACGATGAAGGCCGCCTTGTTCTGAGAGGCGGATTGAGCACTCATAAGCACGTGTTTAAGAGCGAGCTTAAGAGCGATTGATGGGTCAGATTTCGGTGCTGACGGGGCCGGAACGCCGGCGGCGTTGGAGCGAGGATGAGCGGTGCCGGATCGTTGCGGAGGCCTTTGCGCCGGGATCGTGTGTGGCGCAGGTTGCGCGGGATCACGATATTTCAACGGGGCTGATTTACACCTGGCGGCGTCGGCTTCGCCAGGACCTTGCTGACCAGGGCTTTGTGGAAGCGGCGATGGAAGCGGAGCCGATCAAGGAAGCGGCACCGTCCGGTGAAGTGATCGTGGTGGAATTGACGGGGAGCGGACGGATCAGGATTTGCGGGTCGGCGCCGCCCTTGCTGGTGTCGGCGGTGTTGAAGGCGCTGCGATGATTCCGATCCCCTCTGGCGTGCGGGTATGGCTGGCGACGGGCCATACCGATATGCGGCGCGGCTTTCCGAGCCTGGCTTTGCAGGTGCAGGAGGTCTTGAAGCATGACCCACTGGGGGGTCATTTGTTTTGCTTCAGGGGGCGCCGTTCAGATCTGATAAAAATCATCTGGCACGATTCTCAGGGAGCGTGCCTGTTTACAAAAAGACTCGAAAGAGGAAGATTCATCTGGCCTTCGGCTGCCGGTGAAGCCGTGACGATCTCTCCGGCGCAGCTTTCTTACCTGCTATCTGGGATCGACTGGCGGAATCCTCAAGAAACTTTGCGTCCAACGCGAGTTGGATAGCATTCTGCGATTGAACCTACCGGGAAATCTGATTCACTGGCTTCATGAGTTTGAAGCCGGATGACCTTCCTTCGGATCTCGCCAGCGCCCAGGCGGCGCTGTTGATCGAACGTGAGGCGTTGCGGGCTGAACGCGACGCGCGGCTGAGGGTCGAGGTCGAACGCGATGCGGCCGCGGCGAAGGTCAGCCGGATACAGGCCGAAGCCATCAATTGGCAAGCCGAAGCGGCGAACGCGCGGGCGAAGCTGTCGGACAATGAGGCGCTGATCGCGCATCTCGAGCTGCGGATCGAGAAGCTCAAACGCGAACTGTACGGGCCGCGTTCCGAGCGCACGGCGCGGCTGATCGAGCAGTTGGAATTGGAACTTGAAGAACTCGTCACCACGGCGAGCGAGGATGAGCTCGCCGCGCAGGCCGCGGCGGCAAAGGCGCAGAGCGTACGCGCCTTCACGCGCAAGCGGCCGGTGCGCAAGCCATGGCCGGATGACATCGAACGCGAGCGCGTCGTCATTGAGGCTCCAACGAGCTGCGCCTGCTGCGGTGGATCGCGGCTGGCGAAGATCGGTGAGGATGTGACCAAGACGCTGGAGGAGATCCCGCGCCGCTTCAAGCTGATCGAGACGGTACGCGAGAAGTTCACCTGCCGCGATTGCGAGAAGATCAGCCAGCCGCCCGCGCCGTTCCATGCCACGCCGCGCGGCTTCATCGGCCCACAATTGCTGGCGACGATCCTGTTCGACAAGTTCGGCATGCATATCCCGCTCAACCGCCAGAGCGCGCGCTTTAAGGCCGAGGGGATCGACCTGCCGTTGTCGACACTGGCCGACCAGGTCGGCCACGGGACCTTTGCCGTCATGCCGCTCTTCCACTTGATCGAACGCCATGTACTCGCGGCCGAGCGCCTGCATGGCGACGACACCACCATCCGTATCCTGGCGAAGGGCAAGTGCACGACCGGGCGGATCTGGACTTATGTGCGGGATGACCGGCCCTTCGCCGGGCCTGCGCCGCCGGCGGCGGTCTATTACGCCTCGAGCGACCGACGAGGCGAGCACCCCCAGAAGCATCTGGCCGCCTTCGCCGGTATCCTGCAAGCCGATTGCTACAACGGCTTCGAGCCGCTGTTCGACCCGCAAAAGAAAGCGATGCCGATCACACCGGCGTTTTGCCTGGCCC
>NZ_JADPKQ010000248.1:0-1975 GCF_023074015.1 Bradyrhizobium sp. 142 | reverse complement strand
GCCTCGTCAATCTTCCAGAGTCGAAAATCCTTGCTCATAGCCCCGCAAAGAATCAGACTCGCCCCAGCTTGACCAGCGACTACTTGGACAGGCTCCTAGTCTATGCCGGCAAGTACGGCCCAATTCCGAACAGCGGACACCGATCATTGCGGCTGGCGTCAGTCGTCCAGCCGGATCGATTTCGCACCACCGATGTGCGCGCTTCTGCACTCAACGCCTGACGCCGGCAGACCCATGTCGAGGTTCTCGGGGGCAGATGCTGTCCCGACACCACGAAAGGAGAAATTGTGGGAAAGCTTGAGGGCAAGGTTGCGGTCGTCACGGGCGGATCGAGCGGTATGGCACTGGCGAGCGCCAAGCGGTTTGTTGAAGAAGGCGCCTATGTTTTCATCACGGGCCGGAGGCAGGAGGCGCTCGACGCGGCCGTCAAGCTGATTGGCCGGAACGTGACCGGCGTGCGCGGCGACGCGGCCAATCTCGACGACCTCGATCGTCTGTTCGACACGGTCAAGCGGGAAAAGGGCAGGATCGACGTCCTGTACGCGAGCGCCGGCATGGGCGAAGCCGTCCCGCTGGGCGAGATTACCGAGCAGCACTTCGATACGACATTCGGCCTGAATGTGCGCGGCACGCTGTTTACGGTTCAGAAGGCGTTGCCGCTGTTCAACGATGGCGGATCGATCTTCATGACCGGGTCGGTAGCTTCAATCAAAGGGTTTCCTGGTTACAGCGTGTATGCGGCGAGCAAGGCGGCGCTGCACGCCTTCGCACGCGGCTGGCTCAACGAACTGAAGGGCAGGAATATCCGGGTGAACGTGCTGCACCCAGGGCCGATCGCCACACCGATGCAGGACCAAGTTCTCACTGCGGAAGCGAAGCAGATGTTCGAATCCCTGATCCCGCGGGGAAAGATGGGTCGCCCTGAGGAAATTGCTGCGGCCGCGCTGTTTCTTGCTTCTGACGATTCGAGCTTCGTGAATGGGGTGGAGTTGTCTGTCGACGGCGGCTTCTCGGCCATCTGAAGGGCAAGGGAATCAATATCAACACGGATCGGAGAAGTATTATGAGCTATGCGATTGTAGGATTCGGTGCGGTAGGCCAGGCTCTCGCTCACGCCTTCGCCCGTAAAAACATCAAGGTGGCCGTCGCGAGCCGCCGGCCGCCCGAGGCGTTGGCGCCGCAGGCTCGGGCGATTGGACCCACGGTCGTCGCCAAGTCGCTGCGGGATGCACTCGAGGCCGACACGATCATCTTGGCGGTCCCGTTCGGGGAGCATCGCGAGGTTGCGAAGGCCCTGCCGAGTTGGAAAGGCAAGACGGTTATCGACGCGACGAACGCGTTTGGAGTTCTCCCTGAAGAGCTGGACGGTCTTCCGTCCTCCGCCATCGTGGCGAAGGCGTTCACCGGCGCCAAGCTCGTTAAAGGTTTCAATCACCTGGTTGCGGCCACCCTGGCTGCCGATCCGACCGTCGAGGGCGGCTACCGGGTCGTCTTTCTGTCGAGCGACGACGACGACGCGATTGCTCCCGTGGCGGCCTTGGCCAAGCAACTCGGGTTCGCGCCCGTCAAGCTGGGAAAGCTCAACGAGGGTGGCGCGCTGGTGCACGCACGCGGCCGCGTTTGGGGCCCGCTCATCTTCCAGGATTTGTTCAGGAAGGAGCAGTAATCGATTTACGCCGTGTGATCGATGCCGAGACTTGGTCGCGCGCTAGCTCCTTCGAGCAGCGCGCGACCGAATATTTGAAGGCCACAAAGTCGCGAAGGTTGGGGGCGGCCTGACGGCGTATGGGCGCCGTTCAAGAGCGGGGAGACGCCTGACAGAGCGGCAGATCTGCGGGGCGCCTAAAATCTATCGACTTGCTATCGATGGCCTAGGATAGTTCTGTGCGTCAAGTTCAGCAAAATCGATCATGGGGTCCGGCTGAGCCATCCCCTCGGAGCCGCCGTCGCTCGCTTGCCCAAAGCGTAGCGCTGG
>NZ_JADPKQ010000454.1:0-63502 GCF_023074015.1 Bradyrhizobium sp. 142 | reverse complement strand
TCGAACAGGGTAAATGGCTGCGGCAGGTCGTCACCGGCTACTTCAACGACCATGCGGTGCCGACCAACAGTCGGGCGCTCAGCGCCTTCCGCTTCTTCGTCATCGAACTCTGGAGACGCACGCTCCGGCGCCGCAGCCAGACCGATGGCATGAGGTGGGAGACGATCAGTCGCCTCGCCTGTGACTGCCTCCCCAGGCCCAACATCCGTCATCCTTGGCCGCGAGCACGCTTCGCCGTCACTCACCCGAGGTGGGAGCCGTATGCGGGAAAGCCGCACGTACGGATCTGTGCGGGGGCGCTCAGCAATGAGCGTCCCTACCGCGACCGCTGCGCTCGCAATGACGGGGAGGAGACGGCGCGAATCCATCCGTCACGATCTTTGCGGCAGCAGCGCCCGGCTACGCCTAACCCGCCCCGATCAGCGGGATAGCCTCGTCGCGTTCATACAAATACAGCAGGCATCTTAACGCTTCACCGCGCTGGCTTTTCAGCTTCGGATCGTCCTTCATGATGCGCAGCGCCTCGTCGCGGGCCTGGGTGATCAGCTGGGCATGCACCTCCGAGCGCGCGATGCGGTAGCCGGGCAGGCCGCTCTGGCGCACGCCGAGCACGTCGCCTTCGCCGCGCAGCTTCAAATCCTCCTCGGCGATGCGAAAGCCGTCGGTGGTCTCGCGGATCACTTTCAGCCGCGCCTTCGACATCTCGCCGAGTGGCTCGGAGTAGAGCAGCAGGCAGGTGGATGCTTCCGAGCCGCGCCCGATGCGGCCGCGCAATTGGTGGAGTTGGGCGAGCCCAAAGCGCTCGGCGTTCTCGATCACCATGATGGTCGCGGCCGGCACGTCGACGCCGACCTCGACCACGGTGGTCGCGACCAACAGCCCGATCTCGTGGGCGGCGAACTGGCCCATCACGCGGTCCTTTTCCGCGCCCTTCATCTGGCCGTGGACCAGGCCGACGCGCTCGCCGAAATGCCTTTGCAAGCTTTCAAAGCGCTTTGTCGCATTGGTGAGGTGCTCGGTGCCTTCGGCCTCGGATTCTTCGACTAGTGGGCAGATCCAGTAAACGAGTTTGTCCGCCTGCAACGCGCGGCCGATGCTGTCCGTGACCTCGCCGAGACGGCTCATCGAGATGGTGCGGGTTTCAATCGGCTGGCGGCCAGCCGGCTTCTCCCGTAGCTCGCTGATGTCCATGTCGCCGAAATAAGTCAGCACCAGCGTGCGCGGGATCGGCGTTGCGCTCAGCACCAGCACGTCGACGGCTTCGCCTTTCGAAGTCAGGGCCAGCCGTTCGCGCACGCCAAAACGGTGCTGCTCGTCGACGATGGCGAGCGCAAGGTCGTTGAAAATCACGTCGTCCTGGATCAGGGCGTGGGTGCCGACGAGCAGGTCGATCTCGCCCCCGGCGAGCCGGGCGAGGATCTCGCGCCGCTCCTTGCCCTTTTCGCGGCCGGTGAGGATCGCGACCCGTATCCCGGCGCGTTCGGCCAGCGGCGCGATGGTCTTGATGTGCTGGCGCGCCAGGATTTCGGTCGGCGCCATCAGGGCCGCCTGCTTGCCGACCTCGGTGACGGCGGCGGCAGCGAGCAGTGCCACCACGGTCTTGCCGGAGCCGACGTCGCCCTGAAGCAGGCGCAGCATGCGCACGGGCTGTTGAAGGTCGCTTGCGATTGCCGCCGCCGCGTCGCGCTGGGAGGATGTCAGCGCATAGGGCAGGACGTCGATGATCTTGTTGCGAAGATGCCCGTCGCCGGCATTGCGCACGCCGGCAGGCCGGCGCAACTGGGCGCGGATCAGGGCGAGCGCGAGCTGTCCGGCCAGCAATTCGTCGAACGCGAGCCGCGACCAAAAGCGTTGATCAGGCAAAATATCCGTGAGCTCGACCGGTTGGTGCACGCGGGTGAGTGCCTCGGCGATCGGCGGAAAATTGCAACGGCGCAGCACCTCCGGGCTGATCCACTCCGGCAGGGCCGGCAGCTTTTGCAGCGCCTGTGCGACCGCGCGGCGGAGCGAGCCCAGCGCCAGCCCTTGCGTCAGCGGATAGACCGGATCGATGCCCGAGAGCTTCGCGATGGCCTCTTCGTCGAGCACGCGGTCGGGATGCACGATCTGCGGGATGCCGTCGTACATCTGCAGGGTGCCGGAGACGAAGCGCTTCTCGCCGATCGGCAGCAGCTTCTCGACGTAGCCGGGCTTGGCGCGGAAGAAGGTCAGCACGACGTCGCCGGTGTCGTCGCTGGCGTAGACCAGATAGGGCGCGCGCGCATTGCGCGGTGGCGGCGGCCGGTGGCGGTCGACGGTGACCTCCAGCGTCACCATGGTTCCCTGGACGGCGTCGCGGATCTTCGGCCGTGCCCGGCGATCGATGACCTGGCTCGGCAGATGCAGCAGCAAATCGACCAGCCGCGGTGTCTCATCGCGGCTGAGCAGGTAGCGCAGCAGCTTGTCCTGCTTCGGACCGACGCCGGGCAGGGTGGTCACGGCAGCAAACAGCGGGTTGAGCAGGCTCGGGCGCATCAGGCGAATCTAAGGTCGTTTCCGCCCGTCATGCCCGGCTTTATGCCGGGCATCCACGTCTTTTTTCGTGGCTCCGGCGCGGGCGGCGGCCCATGAGGAACGAAGACAGGAAACGTGGGCCAGAACTGCCGCAACAAAAGGCTGACACCGGCGGTCCGAGTGGCTATATCACCCCGGCCCGGCACGTCCGGGCTTTTCGCGTTTAACTGGAAACGAGACATGACGGGAACGACACGATCGAGCAACGGGCTGGACGATCGCCGCAAGCGGCTTCTGTTCCGCTGCTGGCATCGCGGCACGCGCGAGATGGACCTGATCCTCGGCCGCTTCGCGGACGCCGAGATCGGCAATTTGTCCGATGACGAGCTGACGCAGCTCGAAGGGCTGCTCGACGTCAACGATCCCGATCTCTATGCCGCCGTCACCGGCGACAAGGTGCTGCCGGCTGATGTCGCCGGCGCGCTGTTTGACCGCATCAAGGCGTTTCCGATCGCGGACGTCAACGTATGAAACAGCCGTCGAAGTCGCCGGCCGAGCTGCTCACGCCGGGCCGCGCGCTGACGCTTGCCAACGTCGCCGAGGGCGCCGAAGGCCTCGTCATCTCCGATCTCGCGCGCGCCATCGCCGCCCGGCCGAAGAAGCCCGCGGTCAGCCTCGCTGTCGTCTGCCGCGATGGGCCGAGGATGCAGCAGCTCGAACGCGCGCTGCAATTCTTCGCGCCCGATCTGCCGGTGCTCCAGTTCCCGGCGTGGGACTGTCAGCCCTATGACCGCGTCTCGCCCCATGGCGGGATTCTCGCCCAGCGCCTGACCACGCTGGCGCGGCTCGCCTCCCTCACCGGCAGCGACAAGCCGCTGATCGTGCTGACGACGGTGAACGCCGTCGTGCAGCGCGTGCCCTCGCGCGATCTCGTCGCGGCGCAGGCGCTGTCGGTCGCGCCCGGCAATGTCGTGCCGATGGACACCATCGTCGCCTGGCTCGAGCACAACGGCTACAACCGCTCCTCTACCGTGCGCGAGCCCGGCGAATATGCCGTGCGCGGCGGCATCCTCGATTTGTTTCCTGCAGGCCTCGACCAGCCGGTGCGTTTCGACTTCTTCGGCGACAGCCTGGAATCGATCCGCTCATTCGATGCCGAGACCCAGCGCACGATGCTTGATATGCGCTCGCTCGACCTCGTGCCGGTCTCAGAATTCCAGCTCGTCACCGACACTATCCGCCGCTTCCGAATGGGCTATGTCGCGGAGTTCGGCGCGCCCGAGCGCGACGATGCGCTCTACGAGGCGGTCAGCGGGGGCCGCCGCCATCCCGGCATGGAGCACTGGCTGCCGCTGTTCCAGGACCGGATGGACACGCTGTTCGATTATCTGCAAGGCGCAGCCGTTGCCATCGAGCCGCAGGCCGAGGACGCAGTGCGCGAGCGCTTCAAGCAGATCCTCGACTACTACCAGGCCCGCCGCGATGCGATGGAGCATCCGGGCGGCGGTGCCATCTACAAGCCGCTGCCGCCGGACCGGCTCTACCTGACCGAAGAGGAGTGGAGCAAACGGCTTGCCGACGTTCCTCTGGCGCGGCTCACGCAGTTTTCGGTGCCGGCCGATGGCACCACGGTTGTCGATGCCGGCGCGCGCAAGGGCCGCGACTTCGCGCCGGAGCGCAACGATACCAAGGTCAACGTGTTCGAGGCGGTGGTCGCGCATGTGCATGGACTGCTGTCCAGCCGGAAGAAGGTGGTCATCGTGCTCTGGACCGAGGGCTCGCGCGACCGCATGATTTCGATGCTGCGCGACCACAAGCTTACCCCTGTGACCAGCGTCAACAGCTGGCGCACGGTGCAGGCGACCCCGCGCAACGAGACCATGCTTGCCGTGCTCGGCCTCGAAAGTGGCTTTGAGACCGACGAGATTGCGCTCATCAGCGAGCAGGACATCCTTGGCGACCGCCTGGTACGGCCGCGCAAGGCCAGCCGCAAGCTCGACAATTTCATCTCGGAGATCACGAGCCTCGCGGCCGGGGACATCGTCGTCCACGTCGATCACGGCATCGGCCGCTTCATTGGGCTGCAGACGCTCGACGTCGCCGGGGCGCCGCATGATTGCCTCGAGCTGCATTATGCCGCCGAGACCAAGCTGTTTTTGCCCGTCGAGAACATCGAGCTGCTGTCGCGCTACGGCTCCGACCAGACCACGGTCGAGCTCGACCGCCTCGGTGGCTCAGGCTGGCAGACCCGCAAGGCGAAACTTAAGAACCGCATCCGCGAGATCGCGGGCGAACTGATCAAGATCGCCGCCGAACGCCATTTGCACGAAGCGCCAAAGCTGCCGGTGCAGCCGGGCGTCTATGACGAATTCTGCGCGCGCTTCCCCTATGACGAGACCGAGGACCAGCTGGGAGCGATCGAGTCTACGCTGAAGGATCTCGAAAAGGGCCGCCCGATGGACCGGCTGATCTGCGGCGACGTCGGCTTCGGCAAGACCGAGGTGGCGTTGCGCGCGGCATTTGCGGTGGCGCTCGAAGGCAAGCAGGTCGCGGTCGTGGTGCCGACCACGCTGCTCGCGCGCCAGCACTACAGGACGTTTACCGAGCGCTTCAAAGGCTTTCCCGTGCAGGTCGCGCAGGCCTCGCGCCTGGTCCCCACCAAGCAGCTCAATGAGGTCAAGAAGGGCATCGCCGATGGCGCGGTCGACATCGTTGTGGGTACCCACGCACTGCTCGGCAAGGCGATCAAGTTCCGCGATCTCGGCCTGCTCATCGTCGACGAAGAACAGCACTTTGGCGTCAGCCACAAGGAGCGGCTGAAGGCACTCCGTGCCGAGGTGCATGTGCTGACGCTGTCGGCGACGCCGATCCCGCGCACCCTGCAACTGGCGCTGACCGGCGTGCGCGAACTCTCGATCATTGCCTCGCCTCCGGTCGATCGCCTTGCAGTGCGCACCTTCGTAGCCCCGCATGATCTCCTGATGATCCGCGAGGCGCTGCTGCGCGAGCGCTATCGCGGCGGCCAGGCGTTCTACGTGGTGCCACGCATCGACGACCTCGCCGAGGTCAAGGATTTCCTCGACAAGAACGTGCCGGAGATGAAGGTCGCGGTCGCGCACGGCCAGATGCCGCCCGCCGTGATCGAGGACATCATGACGGCGTTCTACGACGGCAAGTTCGACATCCTGCTCTCGACCACCATCGTGGAATCCGGCCTCGACATTCCCAACGCCAACACGCTGATCGTGCACCGCGCCGACATGTTCGGCCTCGCCCAGCTCTACCAGCTCCGCGGCCGCGTTGGCCGCTCCAAGCTGCGCGCCTATGCGCTGTTCACGCTGCCGACACAGCAGAAGATTACCGCGCAGGCCGAGCGCCGGCTCACCGTGCTGCAATCGCTGGAAACGCTGGGCGCCGGCTTCCAGCTCGCCTCGCACGACCTCGACATCCGCGGCGCGGGCAACATCCTGGGCGAGCAGCAGTCCGGCCACATCAAGGAGGTCGGCTTCGAGCTTTACCAGTCGATGCTGGAAGAGGCGATCGTCAACCTCAAGGCCGGCGTCTCCGAGCCTGCCGCCGACCGCTGGTCGCCCACGATCACGATCGGCATGCCCGTGCTGATTCCGGAGGACTATGTCAGCGACCTCTCGGTGCGGCTGTCGCTCTACCGGCGCCTCGCCGATCTCGACAGCGAGGAGGAGATCGAGAACTTTGGTGCCGAGATGCGCGATCGTTTCGGTGTGCTGCCGGACGAGGTTCGCTACCTGTTCAAGGTCGCCGCGATCAAGGCGTTCTGCCGCCAGGCCAATGTCGGGAAGATCGATGCCGGTCCGAAGGGCGCCGTCATCGCCTTCCGCGACAACTCCTTTTCCCATCCCGATCGCCTGGTCACGTTCATCCGCAGCCACGGTCAGGCCGCGAAGGTGCGGCCCGACATGAAGGTGGTGTTCTTCCAGGACTGGGAGACCCCCGAAGAGCGGCTGGCCGGCACCACCGAGATCATGCGCCAGCTGGCGCAACTCGCGCAGAGCAAGAAGGCGGCGTAGGGGCGGCCTGTCACCTCACCTTCGTTATTGCGAGCGAACGAAGCAATCCAGAATCTATCCGCGAGACACAGTCTGGACTGTTTCGCTTTGCTCACAATGACGGGCGATTGTTGCGGCAGCGCGCGAGAAAACTACGACGCCGCGCGCGGTGCCTCGGCGGACAACCGCCCGAGCAGTGACCGCGCCGTATCCGACGGCGACAGCGAATCCACGCTGACGACGGGATCGCTGCGCATCTCGTGCTTGCCGTTCGAGGTGTGCCGCATCACTGCGGAGAGGCGGCGGGCGATCATGTGCGCGGTGCGGAAGTCGGTTTCCGCGAACACGACGATCACCGAGCCGTCCTTCTGCGCGGCGCCGAAATCCATCTGCCGCATCAACCGGCTCAGGATCCGGGCGGCATCCAACTGAGCGCGCGGATTGCCGGGATCGAAGGCGAAGCGCGCCACAGACAGGCCACCGCCGCGGGCGAGCGTCTGCTCCACCGCTCTTGCCAAATCACGGGCGAACGCTTCCGGCGTGAGCAGGCCGCTGCGCGGGTCAAGCAAGCCGCCGGCGTCGATCGAGCGCAGCGTGCGGCTCAGTTGCGCTTCCATGGCGTGCTGGCGGATCAAGGGCAGCGCATTGGCGGCGACTTTCGCCGCCTCGCCAGGGATCAGCTCGAGATTGGGCATGTCGTAGGTCTGCGTGAGCTGGTGCGCGGTGAGGATCACGGGCAGGCTGCGGAAGCGGGTGTCCTCGGCGAGCACCGTGAGAAAGGCGTCAGCGACGCGCGGGGTAAATCCTTCGGCAAGCACGACGCCGTCGATGTGGCGGGTATTGAGATGCTTTGCCGCAGCCTCGATCGAGAGCGCGCCGATGACGCCGACGCGTTCGCCAAGCGCGACGGAGAACGCGGGATAGGCCGCGCCGCGACCGATCAGAAGCACGGTGGCATCGCGCGCGGGATCGGCCTCCGGCAGCGCGACTTTCACTTCCGGCAGCCGGCGCAGCACCGTTGCATGCAGGGTCCGCACGCGGAGTGCAGCGCGGAGCCGCGCGACCAGGCGGTCCGGATTGCCGCCTTGCGAAGAGAAGGGCAGGGCGTTGTGGGGCAGCCTACCTTGCGGGTCCAGCGCGACCAGCGGCAGGTACAGCGATTGGTCGGCGATCTCTTTCGCGAGCGCGGCGATATGCGGCTCGTGTCCGCCGCGCATCGCGGCGAGAACCGCGGCCGGCTGCATCTCCTGGACGGCGCGCGCAGCGCTGGCCCAATCGCTGTCGACGAGGGGAAAGAGCCGCGCCTCGTCCAGCGCCGCAATGAAGGCCGGCCGCTCGGCATCAGACACAAACAGGATCGGACCGGCTTGGGACATCGCAAACTCTGATCGCGCAATCGATGCTGCGCAATCTAGTTTGGCCGCCTTAATGCAGCGTCAACGCATCTGCCGAAACTGCGCTCAAGCCGGCCCGGAACGGTCGCGAAAAGCCTCGACCATCAGGGGGTTAAGACCGAGTTCGCTGAGCGCCTCGCGAGCGCGGGCATTGTCCTGGGCCCGGCCAGCCAGCCGGTGACCAGAGAGCCGGTCGGGCAGGGCGGTCAGCAGCGCGCCCTGGCCGAGCCGGCGCGCCCATTCCTGGAGATCGTTGGAGAGGAAGCGGTAGCCGCCAACGGCCATGATGCCGGAGGGCGGCGCGGTGATGCAGATCGCACCGGTGGGACGGTCGATCCGCGCGGCATAGCCGGTGTCGACATAGTCGCGCGGCGGCTGGGCCGTCAGGGTGTCGACGGGCTGCGGCGGGGCGTAGGCTGCGATCGGCACCATCGGCCCGCGCAGGCCGAGCGTGCCCTTCGGCGTCAGCAGGATCTCGCCGCCGATCGGGGAGCCCGACTGCTCGCGCGGTGCGCCGTGCGGCCCGGGCATCACCGCCACCGGCATGCCATCCTTGCCGCGCCGGGCGCCGAACAATCCGGCCTCGCCGAACAGATAGACGTCCGTAAGCGGCGCATGCGGTGCGATCCAGGCTTCGCTCGCCGCCACCTGCTCGGGCGCGCGCCACAGGCCGATGATGTTGCGCAAGGTCGGCATCCGCGCGGCGAGATCGGAATCGCCGAGCCGCAGGGCGAGCTGCGCGGGCGCAATCAGCACCTGGCACTCATGCTCGTTGATCTGCTGCTCCAGCACGTCGATCTCGAAGGGATGATGCAGCGCCAGTGTGCCGCCGCAGAGCAGCCACACCGCAAGCGAGGACGCGAGGCCCGCGAACGACATCGGCGCGAACGCGGTCATCACCGTCGCACCCTGCTTGATGTCCGCTTCCAGCGACATCGCAAGGCCGCCGGCGATCAGGCTGAAATGCGGCCGCGGCACCGGGCGAAAGCCCTCCGCGGTGACGTCGAACGAGATCATCGCCGCCTTGCGGCCGTCCTGGATCACGGCCCGAGTGGTCCCGGGCGGGCGCGCCATCACCTCGTCGAGCGAGGCCATGCCTTCGGGCAGGTCGGTGCCGAAGCCGCAGACATGGCGGATCGAGAAGGCCTCGGCCGCGGCGTGCATGGCGAGGTCGGAATAGTTGACGCCGTCGACCTTGCTCATGGTGACGATGGCGCGCGCCGCGGTGCGGTTCAGCGCAGCGGTTAGTTCCGCATGGCGCCAGAGCAGCGGCAGCACGGCGACCACGAGGCCGGCGCGATGGGCGGCGAGCACCGTGAGCACGAACTCGACCGTGTTGGGCAGCTGGATCGCGATGACCGAATTGGCCGGCAGGCCCGATTCGACGAAATACGCCGACAGCGCTTCGATGGCGGTGTCGGCCTCTGCATAGGTTAGCCGCCGTGGCTGATGGCCGGTCACGCGGGCCTTGTTGAGGGGATCAAGCAGGGCCAAAGCGTGGGGCTGCCGGGACAGCGTGCGCTGGAACAGCGTGTCGAGCGTCGGCGATACGGCTGGCTGGTTCACGGCGTCACTTCGCTTGACTGGCTTTAGGCTCACCCTTCGACCACCAGCTCTCCGGAAGGTAGCCGGACAGCGCGGTTGCCTTTGGCCGTTCTATCCGATTCCAGCGCGCGATCCATTGCTCCGATACGTTAAACAGGGGGATTGTGTAGAAGCCGGCGATCAAAGCCCTGTCGAGCGCCCGCACCGCCGAGACGAAGTCCGTATGATCACGGGCCTCGAGCAGGGCTGCGATCATGGCATCGACCGCCGGATCTTTGGCGCCCATGTAGTTGCGGGTGCCCGGATTGTCGGCGGCGGCGCTGCCCCAGTAGAAATATTGCTCATTGCCGGGCGACAGCGATTGGTCCCAGCGGTTCTGGATCATGTCGAATTCGTAGGCGAGCCGGCGCTGGTCGAACTGCACTGGATCGACCGAGCGCACGGTCGGCGCGATGCCGGCCCGCTTGAGATCGCGCTGGAAGGCGAGCGCGATGCGTTCCTGATCGCGGGTCGTCACCAAAATCTCGAAAGTGAAGGGGGCCTTGGTGGCGCGGTTGCGCAGCACGGTGCCGTCGAGATCGTAGCCGGCTTCGGACAGAAGTTTCAGCGCGGCGCGGAGCGTCGTTCGGTCGCGCCCCGAGCCGTCGGTCATCGGCAGACGGTAGCTGCCGTCCAGGATGTCGGGCGGGATCTGCGCTGCAAAGGGCCGTAGCAGTTCGCGCTCGCGCGCATCGGCAGGATGGCCATAGGCCGACAGGTCCGAGCCGGCGAAATAGCCGGCCACGCGCGAATAAAGCCCGAAGAAGTAGTTGCGATTGATGAGCTCGAAGTCGAACAAGAGCGTCAGCGCCTGGCGCACGCGGATGTCGGCGAAGATCGAACGCCTTGTGTTGAACACCAGGAATTCCGAGGGCTGCGGCATGCCCGGCTTGATGGTGTCGCGGATCACCTCGCCGCTTTTCGCCGCAGGAAAATCGTAGCCATCGTGCCAGCGGAGCGGCTCGTTCTCGACGCGGAAATCATAGAGGCCGCGCTTGAAGGCTTCGAATTGGCCGTTGGCCTCGCGAAAATAGTCGAGCCGGATCTCGTCGAAATTATAGAGCCCGCGATTGATCGGCAGGTCGCGGCCCCAATAGTCGGGATTGCGAGTTAATGTCACGCTGGCGCCGGGCCTCACCGCCGTCACGCGATAAGGACCCGAGCCGATCGGGCCCGCCAGCGTCGTCTCCTCGAAGGTTGCGACATCGACCGCGTGCTTCGGCAGGATCGGCATCAAGCCGAGGATCAGCGGCAACTCCCGGTCGTTGGCGCCGGTGAGGTCGAAGCGAACGGTGAGGGGATCGAGCGCCTCGAGCTTGGTGACCTTGGAATAATACTGCCGGTGGTTCGGGCGGCCGTGGTCGCGCAGGAGCTGCCAGGAGAACAGCACGTCCTCGGCGCGCACCGGCTTGCCGTCGGAGAAGCGGGCGCGGGTATCGAGGCGGAAGGTGACGAAGGTCCGCTCGTCGTCGGTCTCGACCGATTTGGCGAGCAGGCCATAGAGCGTGAACGGCTCGTCATTGCCGCGCGCCAGCAGGCTCTCGACCACGTAGCTCCGGATCTGCTGCACGGCCAGTCCCTTGACGATGAACGGATTCAGGCTGTCAAAGGTGCCGAGCATGCCCCAGGTCAGCCGCCCGCCCTTGGGCGCGTCTGGATTAACGTAGGGCATGTGGGTGAAATCGGCAGGAAGCGCCGGCTTGCCGTGCATGGCGATGGCATGGGCTTCCCCGGCCTGCGCCCCGCTGGCCGACAGCGCCACGGCCAGGCCAAACGTGAAGACAAACGCGAGGCGGACGCCGGGGCCCTCGAAAAGGCGCTGGAACATGAACATCGGCACACGTTGATTCGAGGAGCGGCGGGACTGAATCCTATCACAGGGAATTTCACGGAGGTCAGGCCCGGATGCGGTCAAAGATGGTTGTCGGCATTGATCTTTTCGTCGGCCACGCTATGAAGGCGGGCAATCGCGCAAGTACGCCGAGCCCGTCACTTAACCGCCTCAATTGACGGGGAGAGAGCCGCGCCCAAGGCGGCCAGGTTCGGCGCTTCGGAGCGGTTCGGGCACTTCCCGTTCAGAAAGGGTTTTCCGCAATGAATTTACGTTACTTGGCCGCGTCCGTCCGGCCGCGCGGGCGACTTCTCGCCCTGTTGACGGCGACGGCGTTGGCCGTTCCTTTTGCCGCTGAGGCGCAGACCCCAGCGCCGGCCCCCGGCGCGCCCAAGGCGGCTCCGGCGCCGAAAGCCGCACCGAAGGCTGCCCCCAAGGCTCCGGCGCCCGCCCAGATGCCCCAGGCTCAGCAGGCCCCCGCTCAAGGCGCTCCGGCGCAGCAGGGCGCGGCTCAGCCGGCGGATCAGCAGATCCAGCTGATCTACGCCCCCTGGACCAAGTTCTGCCTCAAGGGCCAGGACGCCAACGCCAAGCAGGTCTGCTTCACCGGCAAGGACGGCCGCATCGAATCGGGTCAGCCGGTCATCGCGGCTGTGATCATCGAGCCGGAAGGCGAGCCCAAGAAGATCCTGCGCGTGACGCTGCCGCTCGGCATGCAGCTCGTGCACGGCACCCGTATCATCGTCGACAGCAATGCGCCGCTGCAGAGCCCCTATGTGATCTGCTTCCAGAACGGCTGCATGTCGGACTACGAGGCGACGCCCGAGCTTCTCGCCAACATGAAGAAGGGCCAGAACCTCGTGGTGCAGGCGATCAACGCCAACGGCGCACCGCTGACCTTGCCGCTGCCGCTCGCCGGCGAATTCCAGAAGGCCTATGACGGTCCGCCGACCGACCCGAAGGTGTTCGAGGAGACCCAGAAGAAGCTCCAGGAAGAGCTTCAGAAGAAGGCCGACGAGCAGCGCAAGAAGCTCGAGCAGCAGAATGGTGCGCCTGGCGCACCTCCGACCGCTCAGAAGTAATCGGGACCAAATCCCGGACGTGAAAAAGGCGCTCGGTTCGAGCGCCTTTTTTCTGACCCGTTGTGTCGCGGCGAAGATCAGTTCAGTGAGGGATTGCGCGGGCGATATCCGCCGCCCTTGTCCTTGATGAAGATCTCGGCGACCTGGGAATGACGGATCGGCTCGCCGGATTCGTCCGGCAGCAGGTTCTGCTCGGAGACATAGGCAACGTATTCCGACTCAGCGTTCTCTGCGAGCAGGTGATAGAACGGCTGATCCTTGTGGGGCCGCGCCTCCTCGGGGATCGACAGCCACCATTCCTCGGTGTTGTTGAATTCCGGATCGATGTCGAAGATCACGCCCCGGAACGAGAAGATCCGGTGGCGCACGACCTGTCCGATCTGGAATTTGGCGGTCCGCGCTTTAATCATTCCCCGTCGATAGACCAGGATTGTGGCCGATGCTAGTGGCCTGAATTGGAATTAACCTTCGCTTAAGGGGCGGATAGCCCCCAGGTCCTCAGAAAACACTTCATCAATGGTCGATATCCTCAATCTGGCCCTACCTTATTTTGGCCTGATCTTCGTCGGTTTTGCCTGCGGCAAGGTCAAGTCGTTGCCGGAATCGGGCCTGGCCTGGATGAACTTCTTCCTGCTCTACGTGTCGCTGCCGGCGCTGCTGTTTGCGATCATGTCGAAGACGCCGTTTTCGGAGCTGAACAACCCGCCGTTCCTGGTTGCGACCACGCTGTCGACGGTTGCGGCGTTCACCCTCGCGCTCGTCCTCGGCAAGGTTCTCGGCCGGCTGTCGCTGCGCGAGGCGACGCTCGCCGGCCTGTCCGGCGGCTACGGCAATATCGGCTACATGGGACCGGGGCTGGCGCTTGCCGTGCTCGGAGCGAAGGCCTCGGCCCCCACGGCACTGATCTTCTGCTGCGACAGCATCTTCCTGTTCACGATCGTGCCGCTCCTGATCGAGCTTTCCGACCGCGACCATCCCTCGCTGGTGCACGCCTTCGGCGTCGTGCTGAAGCAGATCGTGCTCAACCCGCTGATCATGTCGGCCTGCTTTGGCGCGGCGGTCGCGGCGCTGCATATCGAGTTGCCGGTCGCGCTCGACCGCACCATCACCTTCCTCCAGAACGCGGCGGCTCCGACCGCGCTGTTCGTGCTCGGCGTGACGGTGGCGCTGCGCCCGTTCGATCGCGTGCCCTGGGAAGTGCCGGGCGTGATCGCGGTCAAGCTCCTGATCCATCCACTCATGGCGTTCGGCCTGATGCTGGCATTCGGCCCGTTCGCGCAGCCTTGGGCCGCGACCGCGGTGCTGATGGCCTCGCTGCCGCCGGCGCTGAACGTGTTCGTGATCGCCCGGCAGAACGATGCCTGGATCGAATCCGCCTCCGTCGCCGTGCTGCTCGGGACTTTTGCGTCCGTCGTCACGCTGACGAGCGTGATGTGGTTGCTCCAGAGCGGCCGACTGGCATTTCCCTGAGGGGCGGCGGGATGCTCACCTCTCCCCAGCGGGGAGAGGTCGGATTGCGCAGCAATCCGGGTGAGGGGCGCAGCACACGACGAGACCGTAAGCCCTCACCTGGATCGCATCTTCGATGCGATCCGACCTCTCCCTACGGGAGAGGTGTTCGAACACTCCGGCCGATAGCTAGTTCGCGACTACCGCCGCCAGGTCGGCGTCAGCCCCTCGCGCATGGCGAAGCGCCGCAGCGGGCCGATGGCGCCGAGCAGGTGCATGCCGATGGCGCGGACCGGCTGAAGCGGCAGGAAATCGTTGAGCAGCGAGCGGTTGGCGATATCGATCGCAAACGTCCGGCTCAAAATGTCGGGCCGCCGCGCCCGGTCGTAGCGCTTGAGCACCTCGGGGGACCCGGGATCGCTACCGACGGCGACGGCTTCGCCCGCGAGCCTGGCAATGTCGGCGGCATCCCGCAGGCCGAGATTGAGGCCCTGCGCGCCGATCGGAGGAACCACATGAGCGGCTTCGCCAACCAGCGCGATACGGTCGCGGGCGAAGGATTTGGGTCGCTCGATGGCGAGAGGGAACAGGTGGCGTCCGGGCTCGACCGTCATGCGTCCCAAAATGGAATGCGACTGCTTCTCGATCGCGGCGGACAGTTCCGCGTCGCTCAAGCCGCGCAGCCGTTCGGCCTCCGCTGGCGCCGCGACCCAGACGATGCTGGAGCGATCGCCGGGCAGGGGTACGAACACGCAGGGACCGTGCGGCGTGTGGAATTCGGTCGAGACGTTGCGATGCGGCCGCGCGTGGCCGACGCTGAAGGTCAGTGCAGTCTGCGCCAGGTCGCGCCGCGTCACCGCAATGCCGGCAGCCTCGCGGCACGGCGAATGGCGGCCGTCCGCGCCGACCACCAGCCGGGCCGAGAGGAATTGTGCGGACGCCGTGCGGATCGCGACGTCGTCGGCTTCGATCACGACGGCCTGGGCCTCGTCGTCGAAACGGACGAGGTTGGGAAATTCAGCCGCGCGTGCTTCCAGCGCCAGCATCAGCGAGCGGTTGTCGATGTTGTAGCCGAAGGCGTCGAGAGCGATTTCGTGACAGGAGAACCGTACCTCCGGCGCCCGGAACAGCCGCCCGGTGTCGTCGACAAGGCGCATGACTTCGAGCGCGGCGGCCTTGTCCTTGCAGCGCGGCCAGACGTCGAGCGTCTCCAGCAGCTCGACGGAGGCGCCAAGCAGCGCGGTGGTGCGGTTGTCGGCATAGGGCAGGCGCCGCGCCACCAGCGCGGTCCGGGCGCCGGCTTGCGCCAGTGCGACGGCCGCCGCAAGGCCGGCTGGTCCGCCGCCGATCACGGCTGCGTCAAAGAGCGTTGATGCGTCTGTCATGGAACGACAATTGACACGCTCCACGGCAAATTCAAGCCCGCTGATTTTGCCTGATTTTATGACGAATTGTGCGACCGAGCGCCGCAATGGCGGATGTGCAAACCGGTGTCATTCTGATAGCAGGAGCCATGGACAGCCAAGAGGATTCCCTGAAGCCGACGCCTGCGATCCGCGCCGCGGCCTTCTCGGTGCATATCTTCACCGCTTTCGGCGCGGCGATCGCGCTGCTGGCGATGCTGGAGGCTGTGCGCGAGCACTGGGCGGCGATGTTTCAATGGCTGGGCGTGGCGCTGATCATCGATGCGATCGACGGTCCGATCGCGCGCCGGCTCGACGTCAAGAACGTGCAGCCGAACTGGTCGGGCGAGGTGCTCGATCTCGTGGTCGACTTCGTCACCTATGTCTTCGTGCCGGCCTACGCCATCGTCGCGAGCGGTCTGCTGCTGCCGGTCGCAGCTCCCTTGCTCGGCGTCGCCATCATCGTCACCAGTGCACTTTATTTCGCCGATCTGCGCATGAAGGCGGCCGACAATCATTTTCGCGGTTTCCCGGCGCTGTGGAATGCGGCAGCGTTCTACCTGTTCCTGCTGCACTGGCCGCCATTGCTGTCGACGCTGCTGGTCGCAGCGCTGGTGGTGCTGACCTTCGTGCCGTTCCACGTGCTGCATCCGCTGCGCGTGGTGCGGCTGCGCTGGCTGACGATGTCGCTGATCGCAATCTGGGCGCTGCTCGCGATCTACGCGCTGAAGATGGACTTTCACGTCGGCACGGCCGTCACCGTGGCGCTCTGCGCGATCGCACTCTGGATCGTCTTCAGCGACGCATTGATCCGGCTCGTAAGATCCTTCGCATGATGCATCTGCTCACCAGCCCCGAAGCCTGGGCCGCGCTGCTCACCTTGACGTCGCTCGAGATCGTGCTCGGAATCGACAACGTCATCTTCCTGTCGGTGATTGTCTCGCGCATTCCCGAGAAGCAGGCAAATCGCGCCCGCCAGATCGGGCTGGCGCTGGCGCTGGTCTTCCGCATCATCCTGCTTAGCGTGCTGGTCTGGCTGATCGGCCTGACCGCGCCGGTGTTTTCGTTCGGCGGTTACGACTTCTCCTGGCGCGATCTCATCCTGATCGGCGGCGGCCTGTTCCTGATCGCGAAAGCGACCCACGAGATCCATGCCGAGGTCGACGCGGACGATGAGGACGGCGAGGGCGCCCCCGGCCGCAACGCCTTCTTCTGGGTGATCGTCCAGATCATCGTCATCGACATCGTGTTCTCGCTGGATTCGATCATCACCGCGATCGGCATGGCGCAGGATATCGAGATCATGATCGCGGCCGTCGTGATCGCCTGCCTGATTATGTACATCTCCTCGGGACCGGTGTCGCGATTCGTTGCGGAACATCCGACCACGAAGATGCTGGCGCTGGCGTTTCTGGTGCTGATCGGGGTCGCGCTGGTCGCGGACGGATTCCAATTCCACATTCCGCGCGGCTACATCTATTTCGCGATTGCGTTCTCGGCGGCGGTCGAGTTCTTCAACGTGCTGGCGAAGCGCAACCGCAGGAAAGCCGCCAAATAGTTCGGTTCCTCCGTTCAGTGCCGGCATCGAGTTGACAAGGCGGGCGCGATGTCTTTCGCTCATCAGCGAAAAGACCGAGAGGAGGTCAAACGATGACCAAAGCCGTCCGTGTGCACAAGGTCGGAGGTCCTGAGGCCCTGGTCTATGAGAGCGTCGATGTGCCTGCGCCTGCTACCGGCGAGGTGCGCATCCGCCAGCATGCGGTCGGGCTGAACTTCATGGACGTCTATTATCGCACCGGGCTCTACAAGGCGCCGGGGCTGCCTTTCATCGCCGGCAACGAAGCCGCGGGCGAGGTCGTCGCGGTCGGACCGGGCGTCACGAATTTTCATCCCGGCGACCGCGTCGCCTACTACCACAATCTCGGCGCCTATGCGGGCGAGCGCAACATTCCCTGGGAGCGGCTGGTCAAGCTGCCCGACCACATCACCTACGAGCAGGGCGCCGTGCTGATGCTCAAGGGGCTCACGGTCTGGTATCTCCTGCACAAGACCTTCAAGGTCGAGCCGCATCACCGCGTGCTGATCCACGCCGCGGCTGGCGGCATCGGCCTGCTTGCCTGCCAGTGGGCGAGGGCGATGGGCGCCCATGTGATCGGCACGGTCGGCTCGCGCGAGAAGGCCGAGCTCGCCGAGGCCAATGGCTGCGATCACGTTATCCTCTACAACGAGGAAGACTTTGTCGCACGCGTCAAACAGATCAGCCGCAACGAGGGCTGCGACGTCGTCTATGACGGTGTCGGTAAGTCGACGTTTCCGGGCTCGCTGTCCTGCCTGAAGCCGCGCGGCATGTTCGTCTCCTTCGGCAATGCCTCTGGGCCCGTGCCGCCGTTCTCGATCGCCGAGCTCAACAATCACGGCTCGCTGTTTGCGACACGGCCGAAGCTCAACGACTACATCGGCAAGCGCTCGGAGCTTCTAGAAGGCGCCGACACGCTGTTCGCCGCCGTCATCAACGGCAAGCTGCACGTGCCGATCAACCACGCCTACGCGCTGAAGGACGCCGCCAAGGCGCATATCGATCTCGAAAGCCGCAAGACCACGGGCGCGTCGATTTTGAAGCCGTAGGCAAGGGTCGTCATGCCCGGGCTTGTCCCGGGCATCCACGTTCTCCGTGCTGTGCCTCAAGGCGTGGATGGCCGGAACAAGTCCGGCCATGACGGCGGGTATGGAGCGTCTACGCCACGCGCCTTGCCGCCCCGGCCTTCGTCAATATCCCGTCGAGACAATCGATCATTTCGGCGATCTCCGCCTTCGTGACGTTCAGCGCCGGCATGAAGCGCAGCGCGTCGACTTGCGGTGCGTTCAGCAGCACGCCGGCCTCGAACGCCTGCGCGACGATGCCGGGCGCGATCGGCAGTTTGAGGTCGAGCGCCAGCAACAGGCCGCGGCCGCGCACCTCGCCGAGGCCGTGCCTTGCCGAAACCCTCTGCAACTCGCTTTCGAGTAGCAGGCCGGTCTCGGCGACCGACTTGAGGAAGTCGGGCTGGCTGACCTCCTCCAGCACCGCGAGCCCCGCCGCACACATAATCGGGTTGCCGTTGAACGTACCGCCCTGATCGCCGTGCTCGAAGCAGGCCGCGCGTTCGGTCGCGAGCAAGGCCGCAAGCGGCACGCCGCCGCCGATGCCCTTGCCGAGCGTCATGATGTCGGGCGCGATGCCAGCGTGCTCGTAGTGGAACAGCTTGCCGGTCCGGCCCATGCCGGTCTGGATCTCGTCGAAGATCAAGAGCAGACCGTGCGCCTCGGTGAGCGCGCGCAGCTCCTGCAGGAACTGATCGGTCGCGGGCCACACGCCGGACTCGCCCTGGATCGGCTCGAGTATCACAGCGACAGTGTTGCTGTTGATCAGCTTTTCGACCGAGGCAATGTCGTTGAGATTCGCCTTCTTGAAGCCCGCAACCTTCGGCTCGAACAGTGGTTCGAAAGCCTTCTTGCCCGAGGCCGACATCGTCGCCAGCGTGCGGCCGTGAAAGCCGCCTTCGAAGCTGATGATCTCGAACGCGCCGTTCTTGTGCAGGGTGCCATATTTGCGCGCGAGCTTGATCGCGCCCTCGTTGGCCTCTGCGCCGGAGTTCGCAAAGAACACCTGGTCGAAGGCGCTGTTTGCGACCAGCGCCTGCGCCAACTTGAGGCTCGGCTCGTTGTAGAAGGCCGGGCTCGGTGTCAACAGCCGCTTGGCCTGCGCGGCAAGCGCGTCCGCGATCGCCGGCGGCGAGTGGCCGAGACAGTTCACGGCCCAGCCCTGCACGAAATCGAGATAGCGCTTGCGGCTGTCGTCCCAGACGTAGGAGCCGGCGCCGCGGACGAACACGGTCTTGGGCCGTGCGGTGATGTCCATCAGCGCGTCATACGCATGGGTGGCGTCGGTCATGTCGAACTCCTCTGGAGGCGGGTGGAAAGGGCGCGCGAAAAGCAGAAAGGCCGCACTTTGCGGGTGCGGCCTTCTCGAAAACTCTGCTGATGTCAGTGCTTCAGCGGCGTCGTCGGACATGGCGCAACCCATCATCGTCGCGGAAGCGACGACGCATGGCTTGGCGCAGGTGGGTCCGGGAGCTGATCATGGGGCGCGGCAATACAGGTGAATGGCAGGACTTGTCAAGCAGGCGTTAGAATCCCGCGACGCTGGCGTGCAGGTCATATTGGTCGGCGCGCTCGATCTTCGCTGTGACGATCTCGCCGACGCGCAACGGGCGGCGGCTTGTTAGGTAAACGGCGCCGTCGATCTCGGGCGCATCGGCTTTCGAACGGCCCTTTGCGACGGTCGGGCCGACCTCGTCGATGATGATCTGCTGGCGCGTGCCGACCTTGCGCTTCAGCCGCCGCGCTGAGATCTTCTGCTGGCGGGCCATCAGTGCGTTGTAGCGCTCCTGCTTGATCTCTTCCGGTACCGGATTTTCGATCGCGTTCGACGTGGCGCCGGCGACCGGTTCGTATTTGAAGCAGCCGAGACGGTCGATCTCGGCTTCATCCAGCCAGTCTAGCAAATAGGCGAAATCGGCATCGGTCTCGCCGGGGAAGCCGACAATGAAGGTCGAGCGCAATGCGAGATCTGGACATTGCTCGCGCCAGCGCTTGATCCGCGCCAGCGTCTTGTCCTGCGCCGCCGGGCGCTTCATCGCCTTCAGCACATCGGGACTCGCATGCTGGAACGGGATGTCGAGATAGGGCAGCACTTTGCCCTCGTTCATCAGCGCGATGACCTCGTCGACGTGCGGGTAGGGATAGACATATTGCAGCCGGACCCAGGCCCCAAGCTCACCGAGCTCGCGCGCAAGGTCGAGGAATTTGGCGCGGACCTGGCGGTCCTTCCACGGGCTCTCGGCATATTTCAGATCGACGCCGTAGGCCGAGGTGTCCTGCGAGATCACCAGCAGCTCCTTGACGCCGGCGCCGACCAGGCGCTCGGCCTCGCGCAGCACGTCGCCAGCCGGACGCGAGACGAGATCGCCGCGCAGCTTCGGGATGATGCAGAAGGTGCAGCGGTTGTTGCAGCCCTCGGAAATCTTCAAATAGGCGTAGTGGCGCGGCGTCAGCTTGATGCCCTGCGGCGGCACCAAATCGACATGCGGATTGTGGGCCGGCGGCAGCGCGCGGTGCACGGCGTCCAGCACGCTCTCATATTGCTGCGGGCCGGTGATCGAGAGCACGCCGGGATAGGCCTGCTCGATCTGCTCGGGTTCCGCGCCCATGCAGCCGGTCACGATCACCTTGCCGTTCTCGGCCATGGCCTCGCCGATCGCCGAGAGCGATTCCTGCTTGGCGCTGTCAAGGAAGCCACAGGTGTTAACGATGACGATGTCGGCGCCGTCATGCTTGCGAGCGAGCTCGTAGCCTTCGGCGCGCAGGCGCGTGATGATGCGCTCTGAATCCACCAATGCCTTGGGACACCCGAGCGACACGAAGCTGACCTTGGGCGCAGCCGTCTGATCCATATCTAATCTGCCTGATTGACGGCCTGAGCTAGTCCCAATTGCCCATAATTACAACCCTTTGCATGGCCCGCGGGCGTGCTATGGATGAATCGCCGTGGTGAGTGAGCAATGAGCGCTGAACAGTCGCCCAAAATCGTGATCGTTGACGAAAGCCCGATCCGGGCTGCGATCCTCGAGGAAGGGTTGCGGGAATCCGGGTTCACGCAGGTCGTCCATATCCGCGAAATGCAGAGCCTGCTCGCCCGTATTTACGCGGTGGATCCCGATATCATCCTGATCGATCTTGAAAACCCAAGCCGCGACGTGCTCGAAGCGATGTTCCAGGTCAGCCGCGCCGTGAAGCGGCCGATCGCGATGTTCGTGGACCAGAGCGACTCGGCCTCGATCCAGGCATCCGTCGAGGCCGGGGTGTCCGCCTACATCGTCGACGGGCTGAAGAAAGAGCGCATCAAGCCGATCCTCGACCTCTGCGTGTCGCGTTTCAACGCTTTCGCCAAGCTCCAGGAGGAACTGGAGCGTACCAAGTCGCAGCTCGAGGACCGCAAGATCATCGAACGCGCCAAGGGCATTTTGATGAAGGTGAAAGGCCTCACCGAGGACGAGGCCTATGTGCTGCTGCGCTCGACCGCGATGCGCGAGAAGAAGAAAATCGGTGAGATCGCCCAGTCGATCATCACCGCGTCGGAGATGCTGAAATGACCGCTGCCCTCCGCATAGGGTTCATCCCGCTGGTCGATGCCGCCGCCCTGATCGTCGCCGTGGACAAGGGCTTTGCCGCCGCCGAAGGGCTCGAGGTCGAGCTGGTGCGCGAGGTTTCCTGGTCCAACGTCCGCGACAAGCTCAATATCGGCCTGTTCGACGCCGCGCATCTGCTCGCGCCGGTCGCGATCGCGTCCTCGCTCGGGCTCGGCCACGTCAAGGTTCCGATCGCCGCGCCCTTCAACCTCGGTATCAACGGCAATGCGATCACGGTGTCGCCGACGCTGCATGCGGCGCTGATGGAAGAGATCGACGGCGACCGCTTCGATCCGCTGGCCACCGCGAAGGCGCTGGCAAAGGTGGTCGCCAAGCGGCGCAAGGCGGGGGCTGATCCGCTGACCTTCGGCATGACCTTTCCGTTTTCGACCCACAATTACCAGTTGCGGTTCTGGATGGCGGCCGCCGGCGTCGATCCGGACGAGGATGTTCGCCTCGTCGTGCTGCCGCCGCCCTACATGGTCGACAGCCTCGCCAACGGCCAGGTCGATGCGTTCTGCGTCGGCGCGCCCTGGAATTCGGTCGCGGTCGATCTCGGCATCGGCCACATCCTGCATTTCGTCTCCGACATTCTCGACCGTGCGGCGGAGAAGGTGCTCGCGGTTCGCCAGGTCTGGGCTGACAGCCATCCAGATGTGGTCGCGGCATTGGTGCGGGCGGCGGTGAAGGGCGCGGCGTTCATTGAGCAGCCTTCGAACCTGGCCGAGGCGGCGCGAATTCTGGCGCAGCCGGAGCGGATCGGCGTCGACGCCGAGGTGATCCAGCGCACGCTTGACGGGCGCCTAAAGATATCGCCCGACGGTACCTTCCGCGAAAGCGGCCGCTACCTTCTGGTCGGACGCGAAGGGGCAGGGCGCCCGGATCCGGTCCAGGCGGCCTGGCTCTATGCGCAGATGGTGCGCTGGGGCCAGACGACGCTGACGCCCGACGGCGTCAAGACGGCCATGGCCGTGTTCAGGCCGGATCTTTACGACGCGGCCCTCGGCCAGCGGCCGCCTGCGGAGGCCCCCGCGGCATTCGGGGCGTTCGCCGGCCCCGCCTTCGATCCCGACAACATTCGAGGGCATCTTGAGGCCTTCGAGGTGGGCCGCTGGAAGGCCTGATTCGGGCCTGCACTGTTTTTGGGCGCGCAGGATCATCGTCTAAATTTTGAGCTGGCTGCTCGAATTTCGTGAGGGTTCCCCAACCGGGGATCTCGCGTGACCTCTCTAATTACCTGAAATTTCGAAAGTTTCCATTTCGTCAAAGCTGGCACGCAACTTGAATGTTGCACTGCGGCCAGCCTGTCACAGATGCCTGCTGAGCCAAGTCCCGCAGCAACGAAGCTGACCGGACCGTTGGGTGCAGAGCCGGCTTTCGAGCCAGCGGAGCTCCTCGCGGGTCGTGCACTTTTCCGTCGATACCACTCAGGTGGCCGCAGGAGCTTCGTTACCGACCATGAAAATCGACACTGTCTCAGTCGACTTTACCGACGACCAGAAACGCTATCTCGAAGGCTTCACGACCGGTTTGCAGATCAGCCGGGTCGGTCGCGGTCTCGGCGGCGGCGTCGGCAAGGCGAACGCTGAGCCCACCGGTCCCGATGCCGTCCACATCAAGGCGCAGGACAAGGTCATTGCCGCGGGCAAGAAGCTCGCCGACCAGGAGAAATTCAAGCGCGACGAGCATCCCTTCGATGCCTATCCGCGGCTGCGCCAGCAGGCGCTCGACAACGCGCCGCCGAGCCCCGCGGACAACTTCCGTTGGCGCTATTTCGGCATCTTCTATGTCGCGCCGACGCAGGACTCCTACATGTGCCGCCTGCGCATTCCGAACGGCATCATGAAGCACTGGCAGCTGTCCGGCCTTGCCGATCTTGCCGAGGAATTGTGCGGCCCGTACAGCCACGTCACCACCCGCGCCAATCTCCAGCTTCGCGAGATCCCGCCGAAGCACGCAGTGAAGCTGATCGAGGGCATCCAGGACCTCGGCCTGTGCTCACGCGGCTCCGGCGCCGACAACATCCGCAACGTGACGGGAACGCCGACCGCAGGCATCGATCCGCAGGAGCTGATCGATACGCGGTCCTACGCGCGCGAGTGGCACTACTACATCCTGAATGATCGCTCGCTGTATGGATTGCCGCGCAAGTTCAATGTTGCCTTCGACGGCGCCGGCAGGATTGCCGTGCTCGAGGAGACCAACGACATCGCATTCACGGCGTTCGAGGTGAAGGACGGCTTCGGCGTCGATCCCGGGATCTGGTTTCGCCTTGGCCTTGGCGGCATCACTGGACACAAGGATTTCGCAAAGTACTCCGACATCGTCGTCAAGCCGGAAGAGGCCACCGCCGTCGCCGACGCCATCGTGCGCGTGTTCATCGAGCATGGCGACCGCACCAACCGCAACAAGGCGCGGCTGAAATATGTGCTCGACGCCATGGGCCATGACGGCTTCCTCAAGCTTGTCGAGGAGCGGCTGAAGAAGCCGTTTACGCGCGTGCCGGCAGAGGCGTTTGTGCCGCGGCCTGCGTCGGACCGCATGGCGCATATCGGCGTGCACAAGCAGAAACAGGACGGCCTGAACTGGATCGGCGTGTCGGTGCCGCTCGGCAAGATCACCTGTGAACAGATGCGGGGCCTCGCCAAGGTCGCGCGGGATCTCGGCGACGGGGATATCCGCCTGACCGTCTGGCAGAACCTGCTGATCCCGGGCGTGCGCGACGAGAATGTCGAGCTGGCGATTGCGGCGATCAAGCAGATCGGGCTTGCGGTCGAAGCCTCCCACATCCGCGCAGGCCTGATTGCCTGCACCGGCAACGCCGGTTGCCGCTTCGCCGCAGCGAATACCAAGCTTCACGCCGCCGAGATCGGCGACTGGTGCGAGCCGCGCGTCGCGATGGACAAGCCAGTCAACATTCACGTCACCGGTTGCCATCATTCCTGCGCGCAGCACTACATCAGCGACATCGGGCTAATCGGTGCGCGTGTGCCGGTGAACGAGGACGACACCGTGGAGGGGTATCATCTCTTCACCGGCGGTGGGTTCGGTCCCGACGCCGATGTCGGGCAGGAGGTCTATCACGACCTGAAGGCCGAGGACGCGCCGAAGACGGTCGAAGGTCTGCTCAAGGCCTATATCGCCCATCGCGCATCTTCCGAAGAAACCTTCCTTTCCTTTGCGCGCCGCCACGATGGCGAGACGCTGCGCAAGCTTGCCGATGCAGAGGTGTCCTCATGAACCAGATCAGCCCTCCGCCCAAACTCGACATCATTCCCGCGAGCGCACCGTTTTCCGACGCGCAGCGCTCCTGGCTGAACGGCTTCTTTGCCGGCCTATTGTCGCCTGACGTCGCCGCGCCTTTGTCGGCAGAGCAGGGCGCCGCCGTGATGCAAGGCGCAGCCGGTGACGGCGACGACGGCGAAGCGCCATGGCACGACCAGACCATGCCGATTGCCGACCGGATGAAGCTCGCCGAAGGCCGCCCCGTGCGCCGTAAGATGATGGCGGCGATGGCGCAGCAGGATTGCGGCCAGTGCGGCTATAATTGCCACGACTATTCGGAGGCGATTGCGAGCCGCAGTGAGGCCCGGCTCAACCTTTGCGTCCCCGGCGGCAAGGAAACCGCGCGGATGCTCAAGGCTCTGCACGAAGAGCTGGACAAGGCACCGGCGGCCAAAGCTACTGACAAGCAGGACAAAGTGACCGCGCCGGCCGTGACGGTGACGATTGCCGAACCCGGCCGCTCGCGCGACAACCCTGTTACCGCGACCTTCCTGTCGCGGCGCCTGCTCAACAAGGGGAAGTCGGAGAAGGAGACCTATCATGTCGACTTCGATCTCTCCGAAAGCAAGCTCGACTACGTCGTCGGAGACTCCTTCGGCGTGTTCGCGCGCAACGATGTCGGCCTCGTCGATCAGATCATCGCGCTGCTCGGCGCCTCCCACACCACCAAGGTCAACGGCAAGACGCTGCGCGAGGTGCTGATCGACGACGTTTCGCTGTCGCCGGCGCCCGACACGCTGTTCGAGCTGATTTCGTTCATCACCGGCGGCGCGCAGCGCGAAAAGGCGCGGGCGCTGGCGCAGGGCGAGGATCCCGATGGCGATGCCGCGACGCTGGACGTCATGGCGGCGCTGCAGAAGTTTTCCGGCACGCGGCCGCATCCCGAGGCCTTCGTCGAGGCGCTCGAGCCGCTCCAGCCGCGGCTTTATTCGATCTCGTCCTCGCACAATGCGACGCCCGGCAAGCTGTCGCTGACGGTCGATTCCGTGCGCTACGTTATCGGCAAGCGCAAGCGGATCGGCGTCGCCTCGACCCTCCTCGGCGAACGCATCTCGGAGGGCGAAAAGCTCAAGGTCTATGTGCAGAAGGCGCACGGCTTCGGTCTGCCCCAGGATCCGAAGGCGCCCATCATCATGATCGGCCCCGGCACCGGCATCGCGCCGTTCCGCGCCTTCCTGTTCGACCGCAAGGCGACCGGCGCGCCCGGCAAGAACTGGCTGTTCTTCGGCCACCAGCGCAGCGATTGCGACTTCTTCTACCAGGACGAGCTCAACGCGATGAAGACCTCGGGCCTGCTGACGCGTCTGTCGCTGGCCTGGTCGCGCGACGGTGAGAAGAAGTTCTACGTGCAGGACCGCATGCGCGAGGTCGGCCGCGAGCTGTGGACCTGGCTCGCCGAGGGCGCGCATCTCTACATCTGCGGCGATGCTAAGCGCATGGCCAAGGACGTCGAGCGCGCGCTGGTCGACATCGTCGCCCAGTTCGGCGCGCGTTCGACCGATGAAGCCGTCAGTTTTGTCGCCGAGCTCAAGAAGACGGGACGCTTCCAGGCTGACGTGTATTAAAGCGCGATCCCAACGCGTCGTGCTTCTGGGGGTGTGACTCGGTTCCAATCGGCTCGGATTTTAACGAATAGGATTCTCGGAACCCGCGGATGCGGAGAATTTGTTGCTGCAATGGGGCTTCCCAAGAGAACCTCCATCGCTATTTCCGCTGCGATCTTGCCTGAACCCAGGGTTGAGCCTTCATAATCCCACCAATGGGGCGTTGGAGATCGACCATGCGCGAACTATCGGCGGAAGCCAGGCTGCACTTTTACGCGCGCTCGCTCTCGCGGCGGACCGGGGCGAGTGCCCATCAGCTGGTGCTCTACAGCGCCTTCGCCGTCATCGCCGCCATCGTGTTCGGCACGCTGTCGGTGCATCCGTTCTGATCACGCCCCGCGCTTGAACGGCGCCACCTCGATTCCTGCATCCTTCAACGCCTGACGCAGGCCGCGCGCGATGTCGACGGCGCCGGGCGTGTCGCCGTGGATGCAGACCGTGTCCGTGCGCATCTTGATGACCTTGCCGGTGACCGAGACCACCGCGCCATCCTGCACCATGCGCACCACGCGGTCGGCGATGACCTTGGCGTCGTGCAGCACGGCGCCGGGCTTCTTGCGCGAGACCAGATTGCCGTCGTCCTCATAGGCGCGGTCGGCGAACACCTCGTGCACCATCGGCAGATTGGCCGCTTCCCCGGCCTTCACCAGCTTCGAATTGGCGAGCACGACGAAGATCAGGCTGGGATCGACCGCCCTAATGCCGGCGGCGATTGCCTTTGCGGTCATGTCGTCCTCGCAGGCGACGTTGGAGAGCGCGCCATGCGCCTTCACATGGGTCACCTTGTGGCCGGCGGCGGTTGCGATCGCCTGCAGCGCGCCGATCTGGTAGGCGACGAGATTCTCGATCTCGGAAGCCTTCAGGCCCGCGATCGGATGCCGGCCAAACCCGTGCAGGTCGCGATAGCCGGGATGCGCACCGACCGACACGCCGCGCGCCTTCGCAAGCTCGACCGTCCGGCGCATGATATCGGGATCGCCGGCATGGAAGCCGCAGGCAACGTTGACCGAACTCGCCAGCTCGATCATCGCAGCGTCGTTGCCCATCTCCCACGCGCCAAAACCTTCGCCGAGATCGCAATTGAGATCGATCGTCTTCATGGGGTGCTCTCCGCCTCTGGTCGTCTTGTGGTTTACGGCTCCGCAATGACCTGCCATGTGCCGGCATCGACGGCGCTCACCGCATAGCCCGCAACGTTAGCATCCTGAAGCGCCTCGATGTTGAGCTCGACGGTGTCGGAAGAGCGCAGGCGATCGGGCAGGTTCCGGATCAACTGCGCAAACTTGCGTGCCTCGTCCTGCGCCTCGGCCATGGTGACCTGCTTGAAGCGGAACGCTGTTCCCGCCGAGGTCTGCGCGAGACGGCCAACATCGGCCGTGATCACGGTTGCGATCTTCGGGTAGCCGCCGGACGTGCCGCGGTCCATCATCAGCGCGATCGGCGCGCCGTTGCCGGGCACCTGGATGCTGCCGTTGACGGTGCCATCGGAGACGATGTTGTGGCCGTGCAGATGCTTGATCGCGGGTCCTTCGAGCCGGTAGCCCATGCGGTCGGAGGTCGCCGAGATCTTCCACTCGCTATCTAAGAACAGCGCCTTGTTGGCGTCGTCGAACTCGTCGTCCTGCGGACCCATCACGACGCGGATCGGACCGCTCGACGGCTTCGGCATTTCGATCCGCAATTCGGGCGCGCCGCTCGCGGCATCGACAGTGAATTCGTCTCTGGCCTGGAGCGGGCGCGGGTAGGGGCTGCCGAGGCCCGCGCGCGCGTTCACCGCGAGGCTGCCGAACACGGGCTCGCCTTTGATACCGCCTTCGATCGCGAGATAGGTGAAGGCGCCGCCGCGGGCAAAGCCCAGCGTCAGCGTCTCGCCGTCCTTCAGCGTCACAGATGTGTCCATGGCCACCGGCCGCCCGGCAATGTCGGCATTGCGCGGCGCACCTGCGATCGCGACCCGCACGGCGCCGTCGCGGGCGGTGAAGGCGGCGCCGAATGGACCAATCTCGACAGCGGCTGCGAACAGCTCGTTGCCGACCAGGCAATTCGCCGCCGCCAGCGCCAGCCGGTCCATCGCGCCGCTCGGCGTCAGGCCATAGCGCTGCGCACCCAGACGCCCGCCATCCTGGACGGAGCTTGCAGGCCCGATGCTGGCGACGACGAGCCGGCTCATGCGACCACCTGCTCGGCGATGATCTCGCCGGCTTCCGCGGCGCGGTCCTGCTCCTCGAAGGTCTTGTGGTCGATGGCGAAAAACGTCACGCGATCACCGGGTTCGGTGAGGAAGGTCGGATTCCGGTGCAGCTGATAGGTCCGCACCGGCGTGCGGCCGAGCAGGTGCCATCCGCTCGGAGCAGCCAGGCATTGGATTCCGGCCTGGATGCCGCCGATCGAGATCGTGCCGGCGGGCGTCAGTAGCCGCGGATTCTGCCGCCGCGACATGTGCAGGGACTTGTCCAGCCCGCTGAGATAGGACCAGCCCGGGGTGAAGCCGATCATGGCAACCTTGTAGTCGCCGGCCACATGCTTGGCGACGATGTCGTCGGGCGTGGTGTTCAGCGCCTTGGCGACATCCTCGAGATCGATGCCGTGCTCGCCGCCATAAGCGACGGGAATGCGCCAGCGCCGCGCTATCGTGGCCGGCGGTAGCGGCTGGCTGGCGAGCGCAAGCAGCTTTTCGCCGAGCGTATCGAAGCCGATCTTGCCGGGATCGTAATGCACCAGCAGCGAGCGATAGGTGGGTACGGATTCGGTGATGCCATCGACAGGGCTTGCTGCCAGCGCCTTGTCGAGCGCCAGCACGCGCTGGTTGGCGTCCTCGTCGATGGTGCGGCTAAACTCGACCGTGACGGCGCTGTCGCCACTGGGCAGAAGGCGGGGCGGGGGAAGCGTCGCGGCCATGAGCTGTCGAAATCGGGCTTCTGGAGTAACGCGGGCTCAGCCTTGAGTTCCGCATCGCCCTGCTTCGCGTAAATGCGTCCGCAAGTCCAATAAATTAATGCAAGGGCAGGCGATAAAGCCTTGTTATCGCGTCGCATAACAGCCGCGTGGGGCGCGCTCTTGATCCGCGTTCTTGGCCCTTGACGCGCAGCGCCCGCCTCGCAAGATGCGCAGCGTTCCTTTCCGCCCATCCGGAGCTCGTCTTTTTCCATGTCGCTGTCCCCCGAAGCCCGCAAGACCCTCGCCGGCATCACCACTGCCACCATCACCACGGTCCTGCTGAAGAAGGGCCTGCGTAACGTGTGGATGCGCGGCGCCCGTCCGCTGCGGCCGGGCCTGCCGCGTCTGGTGGGACCGGCGTTCACGCTGCGCTTCGTGCCGGCGCGCGAGGATCTGGCGACGCCGGAATCCTGGTCGTCGCCGATCTCGACCCGCACCGCGATCGAGGCCATGCCCGACGCCTGCATCGCCGTGGTCGATGCCATGGGCATCACCGATGCCGGCATCTTCGGCGACATCCTCTGCGCGCGCATGGTCAAGCGCGGCGTCACCGCGCTCGTCACCGACGGCGTGGTGCGTGACCTCGAGGGCGTGCTCGGCACCAATCTGCCGGTGTGGTGCGACGGCTATGCCGCGCCGCCGTCGGTTGCGGGCCTCACCTTCGTCGGCTGGGGCGAGCCAATCGGCTGCGGCGGCGTCGCGGTGTTCCCGAACGACATCGTGGTCGCCGATCAGGACGGTTGCGTGCTGATCCCGCAGGCGATGCTCGATCACGTGCTCGCCGAGGGCGTCGAGCAGGAACGGATGGAAGCCTGGATCGTCAACGAGGTGAACAACGGCGCGGTGCTGCCGGGCTTATATCCCATGAACGCCGAGACCAAGGCGCGCTACGCGGCAAGCAAGAAGTAACGAGACAACAAGCGAGGTTACCCATGGAGATCACCGTCGCAGGCACGCGGCCGACCCGCCGCGCGCCCAAGGAACACTTCACCGGCACGGTCTGGCAGGACCCCGTCATCATGGCGCCCGCGCCGGCGCGGCTGAACTGCTCACGCGTCTCGTTCGAGCCGGGTGCGCGCACCAACTGGCATCACCATCCGCTCGGACAGACGCTCTACGTGATTTCGGGCGTCGGGCGCGTTCAGACCAAGGGCGGGCCTGTCATCGAAATCCGTCCCGGCGACACCGTCTGGATTCCGCCGAACGAGGTGCACTGGCACGGGGGCTCGCCGACCAACGGCATGACCCACATCGCCATGCAGGAAGCGCTCGACGGCGTCTATTCGACCTGGCTGGAGCCGGTGACCGACGCGGAGTATGGAGCGGCGGTCGGCTAGCTCTCGTGCCCCGGATAAGACGCATCGCCCGCGGCGATGCGTCGCCAATCCGGGCCCAGAACTTTGACGGCATCAAGACTGCTGGGTCCCGGCTCTGCGCAGCAACGCTTCGCGTCGCTGCTTGTCCGGGACACGCCACCTTACATCCGCTCGGCGGTCCATGTTCCCGTGCACATCGCGCCGCGCCAGGTGCCCGAGCCGGAGGTGCCGCTGAGCCGGCCGAAGCCGACCGCGCGCTTGATGCCGGTGCTCAAGGTGACGTTGATGCTGCCGGCATCCGCCACACGGCCGGACGCCGTTACCGCGACGCTGCTCGAGGCGATCTGACCGTTGTTGATGCCGATTGCGACGGTTGAGCCGTTGCCGCAGGTCTGGCTCGACGATGCGATACGGACGTTCCATGCGCCATCGAAAGTGCTGGCGCTTGCCTGCGTGGCCGGCGTCGCGATGGCGAGGATCGTGGCGAAAAGACACTTGCGAAAACCGTTCATGACACGCCCCTGTGGGTTGACCATGCGGGGATCTTGTCATGGCCGCGGAGCCGGTGATGTGAGAGGTGTCACGCCCGAAGGGGCCTCTGAGGTGGCGCACCATGCGATGACGCGGCCCTTGACGCGAAAAGCAAAAGGGCCCCGATCACGGGGCCCTTGCTTCCGTCACAACCTCGAACGCGGGCTCAGTTCACCCGTGTCCAGGTCTGGCCGCCGCAGAACATGCCGCCGAAGGCGCAGCCCTGCACGCGCAGGCGGTCGGTGCCCTTCAGCGCGATCGTGGAGTCGTAAGTCGAGCCGGAGTTGGGATCGAGGATACGGCCGGACCATTTCTGGTCCTTGCCGGGCTTCATATTGATCAGGACCTGCTCGCCGTTCTGGTTCGACTTGGAATCGAGCGAATAGCCGCAGAGATTGGTGCCGCATTGCTCGATGCGAACCTTGCCTTCCTTCTCCTCGGTCAGCCAGACGCCAAGCGGCGAGTTGAGATCGCGCGTAGGCGCCGCTGTAGGAGCCGGCGCGACGGCGGCCGACTGAACGGGCGCCGTCGGGGCAACTGGCGGAGGCGGCGCAGGGGGCGTGGGCGGAGCGGCAGCCACGGTCGGCGCCGGCGGCGGCGTCACGGCGGAAGCCGCCTGCTGCTCGATCGGAGCAAGAGCCGGAGGCGGTGCGGGCGGTGGCAGCACAGCCGTATCGGCCGGCGCATTGTTGGCGGTGGTGGTCGGCGGCGGAGTCGGTGGCGCGGGAGGGGGCGCTGCGGGAGCCGCGGCGACGGGAGCGGGGGCCGGCGCAGGGGCAGCCGGCGTTTGCGGATTGACCGTGGCTTGCTGCGGCGCCTGCTGGTCGGGCTGGGTCTCGTTCTTCTTGGCCTTCTTCGCCTTGCCCTGGCCGGTGTTGTCATAGACACCGGGGATCGACACCGTGCCGCGATCGGGATCGATGCGGATGGTGCGCCCGCCATATTCGAAGGTGTATTGTGCCTGAGCAGCCGTGCTCGCCAACAGGAATGCGGCCGTGGCCAACAGCTTCCTCATTTCCGTCTCCTGAACAGATGGTCCCGCACCGACGCTTACGCCCCGGTCCGATCGCGAAAAGTGATCTGGATCACTTTCATCCGTATGAGTCGTCTTCCCGTGGGTTCGGGTTCAATAGGGATCGGGTTCAATACGCCCGGAAACGGTCCATAGTTTGGCCGCCGTCGGAATTGGGATGCCACCGCGGTCTAGTCGAACCAGGCCGCGTAGATCTTCTTGTAGCTGCCGTCCTCCATCGCGATGTGCAGCCACTGGTCGACGAAGGCCTTCAGCGCCATGTCGCGCTGCAGCCAATAGGCTTTCTCGGAGAAGTCGAACGGCTTGTCTGGATGTACCGCGCAGAGCACGCCGGCATGTTGCTTCTGCTGGTAGCGGGTCTCGGAGGCGTCCGTCATCATCAGGTCGGCATTGCCCTTGGCGATCTCATCGAAGATCACGGTATTGTCCGGGAAGACGGTGATCTCCGCGTCCTTGACGTTGGCGCGCGCGAAGCGCTCGTTGGTGCCGCCGGGATTGACGATCACCCGGGTGCCCTTCTTGTCGATGTCGGGAAGCGTCTGGTACTTGCCGACATCGGCGCAGCGCGTGATCGGGGTCTTGCCCTCGCGCATGATCGGCGTGGAGAAGAAGCCCTTCTTCTGCCGGTCGAGAGTCACCGATACGCCGCCCATCGCGATGTCGAACTGGTCGGCCTCGAAATCCTTCATCAGCTTCGGCCAGGCCGTCGCCACGAACTCGACCTTGACGCCGAGCGCCTTGCCCAGCGCCTCCGCCATGTCGACGTCGAAGCCGCTGAACTGCTGCGTGCTCTTGTCGAGATAGGTGAAGGGCTTGTAGTCACCCGTCATGCCGACGCGCAACGTGCCGCGCTTGACGATCTCGTCGAGGCGCGAGGGCGCCGCTTGCTGCGCATGCGCCGAGAAGTTCGCCAGCAACGCCACGGCCAAAGCCGCCAGAATTCGAACGAGCATGTCTTTTCCACCTCCGCGTGAGCTGTCATTATGCAGCTCTTGAGGTTGGATTTAGACCAGATGCGACTTGCTGGCGAGATGGAATTGAAGGGAATCCCGAGATGACGATCTCGACGTACGAGGCCTCGGTCGGCCTCTTCGTGCCGCATTTGCGCAACCTGTCCGGACTGCTCGACAAGGGCGTGGCCCATGCCGAGGCTCGCAAATTCGATCCCGCCATCCTGCTCGGCATGCGGCTGTCGCCGAACATGTACGATCTGGCGCAACAGGTCGGCGAGGCCTGCCGTCACGCCGTGGTGGCTCCGGCCTTGCTGGCGCAGCGCGAGCCGGTGGCACTGCCGGCGCTCGAGCACGACATGGCCGGGCTTCAGGCCCGCATCGCGACATCGATCGAATTCATCGAGAGCCTGCCGCGCGCCGCCATCGACGCCGCGGCAGAGCGGGATGTCACCTTCAGGCTGAAGAACGGCACCGAGCTGCCCTTCACCGGGCGCTCCCTGCTGCTGACCTTCAGCATCCCGCAATTCTTCTTTCACGTGACGACCGCCTACGACCTGCTGCGGCACGCAGGCGTCGAGCTTGTGAAGAAGGATTTTTTGGGCCGGAAGTAGGCTTAGGCCTCGCCCTTGCGCTCGAATTCCGCGAGCGAGCTGCGGCCGGCGATTTCGCTGCGCAGCTCCTCGAAGCGCCGATGCGCCTCGTCTTCGTGCTCGTCGACGAAATGCACCGCGGCTTCGCTCGTCATCGGACCGCTGATGACGGGCGTGGACTGTTCGCCGATGGTCTCGTGTACGTAGTACTGGCCGTCGTCGCCACGATGGACGGTCCATTTGAGACGGATCGCCACCATCGGCCCGGGGCCGACTTTGCTGTAACCGTCGGCATCGGCCGGCTCCGGCACCAGCGGCTGTTCCTCGACTTCGGGATGCTCGTCTGCGATCGCATGCTCATCGACCGCGGCCATCTCGGTTTCCGTCTCGGTCACGGTTTCCCGGACGACGAGGACGGGTTCGGGGTGCTCCAGGATGCTGGCGATGGTCGCCAGCGCGTGGTCGGTCGGGTCGATTTGTGACAAGGTCCATCCTCCAGCTCGAGGCGGCCGGCAAATCTGTCCCACTGCCGGCGCGGCAGACCTATTACGCGGGTTTGATTAAGGCTGAGTTGGGGCTCGATCTGCACCAAAATGGGACGCATTCTGGCGCTCCGAAGGCGTGCGGCTTCCCCGCTCGCCTTGGGAGCCCGCCTTGGGATTTGCTCAGCCAAGCACGCCCTGATTGATGATGTTCTGCCGGATCGGATCGCCGTCCAGCACACTCAGGATGTTGCGCGCGGTCTGCTCGCTCATGCGGCTCACCGCCTCGACGGTGACGCCGGCGACGTGCGGGGCCATGATGACGTTCGGCAGCGCGAACAGCGCGTTGCTGACCGGCGGCGGCTCCACTTCGAACACGTCGATGCCGGCGCCGGCGAGCTTGCTCGAGACCAGCGCTTCGTACAGCGCCGTCTCGTTGACGATGCCGCCGCGCGCGGTGTTGATGAGATAGGATTTCGGCTTCATCAAGCCGATCCGCGCGGTGTTGAACAGGCCGACCGTCTCCGGCGTCTTCGGGCAATGGATGGTGACGAAGTCGGCTTGAGGCAGGGCGGCGTCGAGATCGGCGACGGGCTCGCAACCGGCGGTCTTGATCTCGGCGGCTCCCTTGTAGGGGTCGTAGACCTGCACGTTCATTTCCATCGCCAGGCAGCGCTTGGCGGTGCGGGTGCCGATGCGGCCGAAGCCTATGACCAGCACGGTCTTGCCGTAGAGATCGAACGGCAGCATGCCGAGCCGGTCGGCCCATTTGCCGTCCTTGACGCAGGCATGCATCTCCTGCGCGCGCTTGGCCAGCGTCAGCATCATGAACAGCGCCGCTTCCGCGACCGATGGCGAGTTCGCGCTGCCGGCGACCATTAGCGGCACCTTGCGACGGGAGAGGGCGGGCACGTCGACGGCGTCGTAGCCGACGCCGATCCGTGTCACCACTTTCATGTCCCTGGATGCCTCGAGCTCGGTCTCGCCGAAGGCGGTGGCGCCGAGCGCCACGCCATGGACCGGCGCATGGCTCTTCAGCAAGGCCTCGAAATCTTTCGCCGAGATCAGGTTCGGAAATTCGACGAGCTCGATATCGTCCCGCCGGGTGAGGAGGGCGCGTGCCCCTTGCGACAAAGTTTGTGTAACGAAAATTTTCTTCTTGTTGGTCGTCATCGCTCCCTGCCTGCTCGCGTTTCTTCCGTAGCCGTCACAGCACGGCGCCGGTCGCTTCGTTTAGCAGGTGCATGTTGTTGAGGTCCACCGCCAAACGCATCGGAGCGCCGTCCTTGGCGCCGGCATTGGGGTCGACACGGCCGCAGACCGGCGTACCTTCAAGTCCGAAATAGACCAGCGTCTCCATCCCCATCGGCTCGGTGACGTCAAGCACGGTGTCGAAAGTCTCGACGCCGGGCTGCAGATGCGCGTGCGATTCCGTGAGATGTTCGGGACGGATGCCGAGCAAAAGGTTTTCAGTTCGAGGCAGCGCGTTATAGCGGGCGGCGCGGGCCGGCGGCAGCGGGAAGGAGATGCGGTCGGTCAGGCGGATCGTGAGCTTGCCGCCGGCATCCTCCAGCCGGCACGGGATGAAGTTCATGGCGGGCGAGCCGATGAAGCCCGCGACGAAGCGTGTCGCCGGCTTGTGGTAGAGCTCGTTCGGCGTGCCGATCTGCTCGATGCGTCCCTTGTTCATCACCACGACGCGATCGGCCAGCGTCATCGCCTCGACCTGGTCGTGGGTGACATAAACCGTGGTGGTGCGGACCTTCTGGTGCACCTTCTTGATCTCGATCCGCATCTGCACGCGCAGCTTGGCGTCGAGATTCGACAGCGGCTCGTCGAACAGGAAGACTTTTGGATTGCGCACGATGGCGCGTCCCATGGCAACGCGCTGGCGCTGGCCGCCGGATAGCTGCTTCGGCTTGCGGTCGATCAGGTCGGTGATGTCCAGAAGCCGCGCGGCCTCCGTCACCCGAGCCTTGATCTCGGCCTTGGGATAGTGCTTGAGCCGCAGTCCGAACGACATGTTCTCCGCGACCGTCATGTGCGGATAGAGCGCGTAGTTCTGGAACACCATCGCGATGTCGCGATCCTTTGGCGGGACGTCGTTGACGACGTCGCCGCCGATCATGATGTCGCCGTCGGTGATGTCTTCCAGCCCCGCGATCATCCGCAGCGTCGTCGACTTGCCGCACCCGGACGGACCTACCAGCACGATGAATTCGTGGTCGGAGATGTCGAGATCGATGCCGCGCACCGCCTCGACGTCATCGTAACGCTTGACCACTTTTCGCAAAGCAACGTCGGCCATAAATCTCAACCCTTTGTCGCGCCGGCGGTCAAGCCGGCAATGTAGTAGTCCATGAGGAAGGCATAGATGATCAGCGGCGGGGCGGCACCGAGCAGCGCGCCGGTCATGATCTGCCCCCAGTTGAAGACGTCGCCCTTGATCAGCGTCGTGGTGATGCCGACCGGCAGCACGAACTGGTCTACGGACGTGGTGAACACCAGGGGATAGAGGAATTGCGCCCAGGATACCGTGAAGGCGAAGATCGTCGCCGCAATCAGGCCGGGTAGCGCGACCGGGATGAAGATCCGCATCAGGGTCTGGAGCCAGGAAGCACCGTCGATGATCGCGGCCTCATCGAGTTCCTTCGGGATCGAGGCGAAATAGCCGATCATGATCCAGGTACAGAAGGGCACCGTCAGCGTCGGATAGATGAGCAACAACACATACCATCTGTTGAGCAGGGCGATCCCGGTGAAATCCTGGATGACTGCAAGCATCTTGAACAGGGGAATGAACAGCAGGCTGTCCGGAATGAGATAGGTGAGGAAGACTCCGGTCGCGAGAGTCGCCGAGCCCCAGAACTTCATCCGCGCCAGTGCGAAGGCCGCCGGGATGCTGATCAGCATGGTGACGATCACGACTACAATCGAGACGATCGCGGAATTCCAGAAGAAGCGCAGGAATTGGTTTGAGGTGAGAAGCTCGACGTAGTTCGACAGTGTGGGATGGAACACCCACCACGGGTTGGTGGCGGCCGAGATCTCCGCGCTGCTTTTGAGCGAGGTAATCAGCATGTAGATTGGCGGGATGAGCGAGAAGGCAGCAAACAGCACCAGGAAGAAATAAGACCATCGCAGCGCCCAGGTCCGGTCGCGGCTCATGCTGCCGTATTTGACCTTGCGGCTCGGGCCGCCCTTGTCGATTGCAAGCATGCTCATCAGGATTCGTTCCCGCGTTTGGAGACATCGCGCAGGATGAAGATCGCTGCGACGGCGAGGATCGGCACCATGAAGAGCGAGACGCAGGCGCCGAGCGGAATGTCGCTGCTCTGGATTCCGACCTGGAACGCCCAGGTTGCGAACAGATGCGTCGAATCCAGCGGGCCGCCGGAGGTCAGGATGCGCACGATGTCGAAATTGGCGAACGTCACGATCAGCGAGAACAAGGTGGTGATGGCGATGATGTTGCGCATCATCGGCAGCGTGATGAACCAGATCCGCTGCCACCAGTTGGCGCCGTCAATGGCTGCCGCCTCGTAGAGCTGGTCGGGAACCGACTTCAGCGCCGCCAGATACATGATCATGAAGAACGGCGCGCCGTACCAGACATTGACGAGAATGACGGAGAAACGCGCCCAGGACGCATCGCCGAGCCAGGGGATTGGCCCGATGCCGAAGAACGAGAGCGTGTAGTTGAAGGCGCTGTAGGATGGATCGAACAGCCAAAGCCAGGCGAGCGTGCTCATCGCAGGCGGAATCACCCAGGGCACGAGGAGCATGCCGCGCCATTTGCGCTGGCCCTTGGCCGGGATGTTATGCACGAAATGCGCGACGATGAAACCGATCAACGCCTTGAAGATGACGGCAGTGATCGCGAAGAGGCAGGACTGCTTCACCACCATCCAGAACGTCTCGCGCTTGAACAGGAAGGTGAAGTTGCCGAAGCCCACGAACTTCTGCATCGACTTGTTCAGGGTGGCGAGGTGGACGGAGTAGAGCGCGGGATAAAGCACGAGTACCGCGATCAGGAGGATCAGCGGCAGCGTCAGGAAGAACGCCACGGTCGATTTGCGCCCGAGTTTATTGTGCAGGCTGGCCCGCTTGCGCGGGCTCGCAGCACGGGCGAGGCGACCTTGGTCAACGACGGCATCGGCCATTACGTTAGCCTTTTTCGAAGGATGTGGAACGGCGAAGCCGGCACAACCGTCGGCTTCAGTCGGGACCGGATAGAGCGGCGCCCCGGCGGCTCACGCGCGGTGCGTGAACCGCCACGGCATGCACCCGGCATCAACTCCGCATGAAGCCTTCGCACTCGCCTTCGGCCCAGGCGAGCGCGGTTTCCATCTTCTCACCTTGCGCGTGACGCAAGGCCAGCTTGGTCAGCGTCGCCTGGAAGTAGATCTGCTGCGCGATCTTGGGGGGCGCGGGCGATGCGGCGATCGACAGCGTCTGCTGCTTATGCGGATCTGGATAGTGGTAGAGCGTGCCCTTCGGTGGCCCTTCCTCGGCCCAGGTCTTCAGCTTCGTCATGTTCGCATAGGCCGGAAGATCGTAACCGCCGCTCACCGCGACGAATTTCTCGATCGACGACGGCTGCGACAGATGGGTGAGCAGGCTCTTGGCCGCTTCCTTGTTCTTGCCGAAGCTCCAGACACCCCAAAAATACGGCAGGAAGGGTGCGAAACGCCCTTTCGGGCCGGAGGGGAAGCCGTGCGTCCAGCACTGCTCGGCCACCTGCGGCGCGTCGCGCTTGGCGACGGCCCAGGCGCTCGGCGGATTCATGATGAGCGCGCCCTTGCCGGAGATCAGCCATTTGTTGTTGGAGGCGTCGTCCCAGGACGGCGCGTCGGGCGGCAGGAACGAGATCAGCTTCTTGTAGTATTCCAGCGCCTGTCGCACCGCATCTGTTTTCACGGTGATATCGCCCTTGGCATTGACGAGCTCCGCGCCGAAAGACTGGAAGATTGCCCCGGCCGTGTCGACGCTGTCGGTGGTCTCGCCCAAGCCGATGCCGAACGGAAAGCCACCCTTCTGGCAGGCTTCCGCCGCCTTCAGAAATGTCTCCATAGTCCAGTTGTCGGCTTTCGGCGGGCTGCCGGCCGGATACATCTCCTGAACGTCGATGTTGGCATATTTCTTCATCAGATCGATGCGGGTGCAGGGCCCCTTGATCTGACTGCCAGGCGTCGCGGGTACGGCGAGCCATTTGCCGGCGGACTGGCCGAGATATTTGACTGTGCCGTTGACCTCGCCGTTCTGCTTGATCAGCGGCTCCATGACATCGTTGAGCGGCTCGAGCTGATCGGCATAGGCCTGCGGCCACCATGACGGCATCTGGAGAATGTCGTGACCGGAATTGGCCTGGGCCTCGGCTGCTGCGGTCAACTCGATCTTCTTGTTGTTGCTGGTGATGTAGTCGATCGAGACCTCGACCTTCTCCTTCGCCGCCCATTCGTTGACGAGGTCGGTGGAGGCTTTGTTGGCGCCGGGCACCCAGTGGTCCCAGAAGCCGATCGAGAGTTTGCCCGCGGCGTAAGCGCCTCGGACATAGGGCGCCGTGATCAGCGCCGCAGAGGACATTGCAGTGGCAGCCACAAATTGACGTCGCGTCAGTGTCTTGCGTGACATCTCGTTTCCTCGCTTGGATGTTTTATTGTTCTGGCGTTTCCTGAACTTTCCGAGTTTTACTTTTTTGATTTTCTTGTTGGAAGTTTCTTGTTTGATGCCGTCGCCGCGGCGGCAAAATCCCGCGCGCCGCGGCAAATTGGTAGCGCGATCAGATCATGATTGATCGCCTCTGTCGAGGAAGCCGAACTGCTCGCCGTCTAGAACTAATGTCGGTCCGGCGCGTGCTGCGCTGCTCGATGGCGCGCGTGCGAGGTGAACCACCGCGCGGTATTTTGCGACGCACACTTTGCGCGACGCCAGTTGGACGGTTGCATGCGCAATTACGCCGCAGTTTCGAATAAGCCTGCATAACCGCTTAGCGCAAAAGACTTTTCGGGCGTGGATAGCGATTGCCGGCGCCTAGACCTCGAAGCTGCGAAAACGATAGAGTTGAACCCGGCGGGTGGTTCTCACCCCAACAGGCCAATCGGATTGACGATGGAGACGAGAATGATCAACCCGGCACCGGCAGCGCGGCTTTACCTGCGACGATGGTGCGCGCTGGGGTCCGTGCTCACGTTGCTGCTCGGCGCAGCCGCGGTTGCGCACGCGCAAGGCCTGGTCAAAGGCGTTCAGGACGGAGCGGCGGCCGGCAACAAGGCGGCCGGTCCGGTCGGCGGCGTGCTGGGCGGTGCAATCGGCGGCGTGGTCGGCGTCTTTACTGGCGTCCTCGGAGTCGGCAACAACAGCCAAGCGCCGGCTGCAAAGGACGGTACGAAGGATGGAACCAGGGACGCCAAGCAGCAGGGCGCCGCAAAGGACAAGGATGCCAAGAGCGCCAAGTCCGGCAAGGGCGCTAAGGGAACCAAGGAGGCCAAGAACGCGCCCCAGGACAAGGACGTTACGGTCCTGACGCAGAGCGGCGCGCCGCAGCTCACGGCCGAACAGATCGTCGCCAACAGCGATTCCTACATCGACCGGATCAAGGCCGAACTGAACCTCACGCCCGATCAGGAGAAGCATTGGTACGGTTTCTCGAGCGCCATGCACTATCTCGGGCATAACGGCGCAGAGCGGCTCAACCTGCGGGTCGCCCGCGCCAAGCGGGATCCGCCGGACGACATCGTCGAGCAGATGCGCAATGAGGCGCAATTCCTGATCGATCGCGCCGCCGACCAGCGCAACGTCGCCGACGCGGCCGAGCCGCTCTATTCGAGCCTCGACGACAAGCAGAAGCAGGTCTTCATCCAGGAGATGGTGCGCCTGAGCCACGAGCGCGGATTGGATTGATCAACTTGAAGCGGATCGAGCGCATCCGGATTAACGCCGCGTGCCACGAATTCGTGAATGCTCCCACAGGCTCGGTTATGATTAGCTTCATACAATGGCTGCGGGGTTGAGATGGCAAGCGGACTCTCCGTTTTCCTGGTTGAAGACGAAGCGCTGATCCGGATGATGATGGCTGACATGGTGGAGGAGCTTGGCCACCACGTCGTCGCCGAAGCGGATAACATTCAGGACGCCAGCGCCTATGCGATGACCGCGCAGTACGACCTTGCGATCCTCGATATCAATCTCATGGGTGTCTATGTCGATCCCGTTGCCGACCTGATCGAACGCCGCGGCAAGCCGTTCCTGTTCGCGACGGGCTACGGTCCGGAACTGCTGCCGTCCTTGCTCCGGCGCAGGCCGATCCTGCGCAAGCCGATCTCCCTCGACCAGCTCAAGGCGATGATCGATTCGATGTTTCCCAAGACGCCTAACGCTGTTCAAAGCTGATTGAGGGCCAAACGAAATGGCCGCCCCGAAGGCGGCCATTGATGTCAGGACCTGTGTTGTCGTCCCACATCAGGCCGGCGCCAAGGTCGATGCCGTGCGCCATCAGGCCGAACGAGGCGGCCAGGCCTGCGCAGCAGATCAGCAAGATGGTCTTGAACGAAGAATCGCCAAGACGCGTTTCAAGACGCGTTTCGACAGCGATTGCGGCAAGTGTAATCATGCTCATGTTCATTCCCCCTTTTTGTTGACCTGAATTGCATCAGGTGGGGAACTCTTAGAGCAAAAAAGTTTTATACGGGCTTGAGAGGGATCGTTAACGCAATCGCAATCGGATGCTGTTCTCGCGAACAGAGGCGGGTCCGCAAGTCTTAGTTGCGGCCGAGCTTCAGAACGTTGGCAATGGTGTGGGCGGTCATGGCGGCGCGATCCGAAGCGCGCTGGGCGGCGAGCCGGTCCCGCGCCTTTTCCTCGATCAACAGCTCGATCAGAGCCCGTCGCTTGTTCTCATCATCCGCCTCGATCAGCAGGCGGTGATAGCGATGATAGTCGAACCCAATATCCTGCTTACGCATGTCACGCCCCCGTACACAACGCCACAGACGGGTGGGATTGTTTCCTATCGAAAACAAACCGGCAAGTGCGATCCTGCGTGGAACCGCGCGGACTATGCAATCACCTGTGTATTGCGGGCAGTGAGACGGAGCCGACCAAGCGTGCACCAGCTCAATCGGCGTTGTGGCTGGCAAACATCCTGAGCCCGACGAAGCTGGCATCGGGCTTGACGACAAGCCGGGTGGGAATGTTGCGCAGATAGTCCTGAAAGCGTCCCTTGGCCTCGAAGCGCGCGCGGAATGCGGACGCGGCAAGGAATTCCGGGAAGCGCGGCACGATCCCGCCGGCGACGTAGACACCGCCGCGGGCACCGAAGGTTACGGCGAGATTGCCCGCGACGGAGCCGAGGATGGCGCAGAACATCTCCAGCGTCGCGCGGCTGAGCTCGCAGCTGCCGTCGAGGGCTGCCTTGGTGATGGCGGCTGCATCGCGCTGCAGCGCCCGGTTGCCGTCGACTTCCGCCATGGCCTCGTAGAGATTTTGCATGCCGGAGCCGGAGAGCGCGCCGCGCTCAATGGAGACATGGCCGAGGCGCCGGCGCAGGCACGCGATCACGCGTTCCTCGCGCTCGTTCTCCGCCGGCAAGGTGGCGTGGCCGGCCTCGGTGACAACGGCGAGCCGGGCGCCATGGCGTTCGACCAGGCAGGAGACACCGAAGCCGGTTCCCGGTCCGACCACCAGCAGGGGTTCTCCCGCCATGCCGGATTGGCCACCGAGCGGGATTAGATCGGCGGGCTGCAAGGCGGGCAGGGACCAGGCAACCACTTCGAAATCGTTGAGCACGTGCACGCTGTCCAAGCCGAGCGCCGGCTGGAGCTCTTTGCCATCGATGACCCACGGGCTGTTGGTCATGACGCAGCGGTTGTTGGTCACGGGACCTGCGACGGCCAGCACGGCCCTTTTCGGCTGCTCGCCGCCCGATCGGCGAAGGACATCGATGATGGCTTCCTGGACTGTCGGGAAATCGGCGACCTTGACATAGTCGATCGGTCCGATCCGCTCGCCGTCGCTTGGCTTGCCCTTGCCAGATCCGCCTCGGCCCGTTCCGTCTTGGCTCGGTTCGTCCTGGCTCAGCGCAAAGCGCGCGTTGGTGCCGCCGATATCGGCGAGAAGAATTTTTCCTGTTCTGCCGATATCCATGACGTCAACGCTCCCACCGCCTTGCGGCTGCGGGAGCCCATTCCTCCGCTCCTTCGCCCGATCCGCGTGTCGCGGCCGGATCGAGAATCCGCCCTTGGATGCCTCTAGTCAACCTAAGTCAACTCGGACGAAGCCAAACCGTTGCATTCCGGAAACGGGCCAACCTGCCATTCAGGCAGATCGCCGCACGCGTCGGTGGTTGCGAAGCGGCGCGGGAAGATCGACATTGGCGAGAGCGCTTGGCGCTGGACGTGCCAGGCGGACGGAATGGAGCTGCGATGAAGATTTCCGAAGCCGACGTGCTGCTGGTGATCGACGTGCAGAACGACTTCTGCACCGGCGGAGCGCTCGCCGTTCCCGGCGGCGAGAAAGTCGTCCCCGCCATCAACCGCATCGCCCAAAAATTCACCAATATGGTTCTGACGCAGGATTGGCATCCGCACGACCACGTCTCCTTTGCGTCGAACCATCCGGGGCGGCAGCCATTCCAGACCCTCGAGCTCGACTATGGCACCCAGGTGCTCTGGCCAGCACACTGCGTACAAGGCACGGCCGGTGCCGAATTCCACCGGAATCTGGACGTCGCGCGGGCAAACCTCGTGGTGCGTAAGGGATTTCGCCGCGGCATCGATTCCTATTCGGCGCTGTTCGAGAACGACCAGAAGACGCCGACCGGCCTGCTCGGATATTTGCGCGAACGCGAGCTGCAGACGGTCTTCGTCGCCGGCCTCGCGCTCGATTTCTGTGTGCGCTTTTCGGCGGAGGACGCCCGCAACGCGGGATTCGAGGTTGCCGTCATCGAAGACGCCTGCCGCGGCATCGACCTCGACGGCTCCGTGGCTGCGACCCATCAGAGCTTCAGGGAGCGCGGCATTTCCATCGTTGGGCTTGAGGCATTCCTGTGAAGATCGCGAGGTAGTTGTGGTGGAAAAGACCGGCAATCGGCCAAGCGGACCCGAGCATGTCCCGGAAGTCCCCTTGCTGTGGCCGTTTGCGGCGGCGCGTCTGGCCATGGACGCCTGTTTCTGGTGGCTGGAGCAGGAACCGGCGGGGAACGACGAAAGCCGCCTGCCTTGGACAACGCCCAATACCGTTGCGCTCGAGCTTGCAACTATGCGCCTGCGCGATTGCACGAGGGCCCGGTCCGGTCAGCCGGCCCTGGTCTGCGCGCCCTATGCGCTGCATCGTGCCCTGATTGCCGACTTCGCGCCCGGCCACAGCGTGGTGCAGTCCCTGCAAGATGGCGGTATCGAGCGGGTTTATCTCACGGACTGGCGCTCGGCGTCGCCGGACATGCGTCATCTCTCGATCGACAGCTATCTCGGCGATCTCAACGTCGCCGTCGACGAGATCGGCGCACCGGTCGACCTGGTCGGACTGTGTCAGGGAGGCTGGTTGTCGCTGCTCTATGCGGCTCGTTTTCCGGCCAAGGTGCGGCGGCTGGTTCTGGTTGGCGCCCCGGTTGATCTCGCGATCGACTCGTTGCTGTCGCGTCTTGCTCGCAACGCGCCCGAAATGGTCTACGACCAGCTCGTCGCGCGCGGTGGCGGCAATGTCAGCGGCGAGGAGATGCTGCGGTTCTGGTCCAGGGCGCCGAGCCGCGACGACATCGCGAAGACGTTGCAGATAGACCTCGCGGATGAGGAGGCCGCGGCGCTGCTCGCGCGTTTCGATCGCTGGAACACGGAAACGCTCGACCTGCCGGGCACCTACTATCTCCAGATCGTCAACTGGATTTTCCGGGAGAACCGGATTGCCACCGGCGATTTCAAAGCCCTCGGCCGCGCGATTGATCTGAAGGACGTCGAGGCCCCTGTCTTCCTGCTGGCGGGGCTCGACGACGAGGTCGTTCCGGCCGCGCAGGCGCTCGCCACCGCCGAGCTGCTCGGTACGCCACCAGCGTTCGTTGCGGCGGCCTCCCAGCCCAGCAATCATCTCGGTCTGTTCATGGGCGCGCGCACGCATGCGCATGCCTGGCCCCGGATCGCCGAGTGGCTGCGCGACGATCTGCCCGGCGTGCTGGCGCGCAGCGCCTGACACCGCCAGCGGCTGGGACAGGCGAAGTTGCAATTCCGTTATGCATGACGGCGAATGGCCTGCACGAGGCGACGTCGATGGGCTAAATATAGCCTGACCCGACGGCGGCCGGATCACCTCCGCCGCTCGCGAAAAGATCAAGGGTACTGCGCTCGATGAGTTTTCACTCGATTTACGCCCACGGATTTGCGCGCGTCGCGGCCTGCGTCACCACCTCCTATGTGGCCGATCCCACGGCCAATGCCAAAGCGGTTCTGGCTGCGGCGAATGCGTGCCATGAGCAGTCGGTGGCGGTGGCCGTGTTTCCCGAGCTCTGCCTGTCAGGCTATGCGATCGAAGACCTCGTGAAACAGGATCCGCTACTCGATGCGGTCGAGCGGGCGCTCGCCACGATCGTCGCGGCCTCGTCGACGCTGATGACCGTCCTCATCGTCGGCGCGCCGCTGCGCTTTGGAGCCCGCATCTACAATTGCGCCGTCGTCATTCACCGCGGCGCCGTTTTGGGCGTGGTGCCGAAAACGTACCTGCCGACCTATCGCGAGTTCTATGAGGGACGGCATTTCGCCTCCGGCGCTGGGATCGTCGGGGAAGCGATAGCTTTCGGCGAGCTGCGCGCACCGTTCGGTGTCGATCTGCTGTTTGCGGCCGAGGACGTTCCGGGCCTGACCATCGGCGTCGAGATCTGCGAGGACATGTGGATCCCGGTGACGCCGGCATCGGAGCTGGCGCTCGCGGGTGCGAGCGTCCTGATCAATCTCTCCGGCAGCCCGATCACGATCGGCCGGGCGCGCTCGCGCGCGTTGCTGTGTCAATCGACCTCGGCGCGCTGCCTTGCGGCTTACGTTTATTCCGCCGCCGGAGCAGGGGAGTCGACCACTGATCTGGCCTGGGACGGCCAGACCTCGATCTATGAAAACGGCGTGCTTCTGGCCGAGGGCGAGCGGTTCCGGCAGGGCGGGCAGATCACCCTCGCCGACGTCGATCTCGACCTGCTGCGGCAGGAGCGCGCGCTGATGGGGACGTTCGACGACAACCGCCGTCAGCGCGAGGGTTTCTTCCGCAAAGTCGCCTTCGCCGTGAAGCCGCCGGCCGCCGATATCGGCTTCCAACGCAAGGTCGAACGCTTTCCGTTCGTGCCGAGCGACGAGAGCCTGCTCGAACAGGATTGCTATGAGGCCTATAACATCCAGGTCGCCGGCCTGGTGCAGCGCCTGCGCGCCACCGGCACCAAGCGTGTCGTCATCGGCGTATCGGGTGGGCTCGATTCCACCCACGCCCTGATCGTCGCCGCCAAGGCGGTCGACCTGCTCGGCCTGCCGCGCGAAAACATCCTCGCCTACACCATGCCGGGCTTTGCCACCGGCGGCGAGAGCAAGACGAATGCGTTTGCGCTGATGAAGTCGCTGCAGACGACCTGGCAGGAACTCGATATCCGCACCACGGCCACGCAGATGCTAAAGGATATCGGCCATCCCTTCGGCAAGGGCGAGATGGTCTACGACATTACGTTCGAGAACGTGCAGGCGGGCCTGCGCACGGATTACCTTTTCCGGCTTGCCAACCATCGTGGTGGCATCGTCATCGGCACCGGCGACCTTTCCGAGCTCGCGCTCGGCTGGTGCACCTATGGCGTCGGCGACCAGATGGCGCACTACAATGTCAACGCGGGCGTACCGAAGACGCTGATCCAGCATCTGATCCGTTGGGTGATCGCCTCGAAGCAGTTCAGCGACGAGGTGAACCGGACCCTTTCGTTGATCCTGTCGGCCGAGATCTCGCCCGAGCTGGTTCCGGTCAAGCCCGGCGAGAAGCCGCAAAGCAGTGAAGCCTCAGTCGGGCCATACGAGCTCCAGGATTTCAACCTGTTCTACACACTCCGGTTCGGCATGCGGCCCTCCAAGATCGCCTTCATGGCGCTCCAGGCGTGGAAGGATGTTGCCAAGGGCGAGTGGCCGCCGGCTTTCCCGAACGACCGGCGCAAGGCCTATGATCTCCCCGAGATCCGCCGCTGGCTGGAGATGTTCCTGCGCCGCTTCTTCGCCTTCAGCCAATTCAAGCGATCGGCCATGCCGAACGGACCGAAGGTTTCGGCCGGTGGCTCGTTGTCGCCGCGTGGCGACTGGCGCGCGCCGTCCGATTCGAGCGCAGCGGCGTGGCTCGAGGATCTGGAACTGAACGTGCCGGTTTGAGCGGGAGATGAGCCATGTCGGCCGGCGATGAGCCCGAGCAGAGCGGCGACCAGAGCAAGGTCCTCAACGGCCTCTACATCTTTGAGATTGAGATGCGCGACGGCAAGCGCGGCCAGGCCAAAGGTGTCGTCGTGCTCTACGATGGCCGCATCATGGGCGGCGACAGCTATTTCTACTATACCGGCAGCTACACCTTCCGGAACGGCAAGTGGCGCGGCGACATGATCGTCAATCAGCACACCGAGGCCGTCGGCAAGACACTCGCGTTCGGCGGCGGAGAGGTGACCTGCGGGTTCTCGGGCGACTACTCCGCCGACGCCGCCGAGGTCGAAGGCATGGCGCTGGTCGGCAAGACCAGCGTGACATTCACGGCACGGCTCACGCTGAAGGATGCGATGTGAGCACGTCCTGATCCGGCACGCTGATGAGGCGCACGGCCGCCGTTCTCCTCAGGAACCTTCGCACGCAACCCACGTTCGCGTTTGTTGGTAGAATCATCAGGAGAGGGATATGCGCAAGCACTTGATGCTGTCGACTGCTGCCGTCGGGCTGATGCTCGCAACGGGTTTGGCCTACGCTCAGGCGCCCGGCGAGCGGAAAGACGAACCGAGACGGACGGAGGAACCGGCGAAAGGGGGCGCACAACAACACGATCGTGGATCGGCTCAGGAACGGGCTCAAGAACGCGGTCCGGAACGCGCGCAAGGCCGCCAGGAAAGAATGCAGGGGACCGCCGGACGCGAGGACAAGGGCGGTGCCAATCGCCAGGCCAACGACGAGAAGAACCGGCCCGCGGCGGCTACCGAGCGCCGTCAACCCAACGCGAAAGAGCAGGCGCAAGAATCCCGTGAGCCGGCGCGAGGTCGCAACCGTGAGGCGGAGAGCGCCAAGCAAGGTCGCGAGAGTGGCAAGAGCAGCGCAGAGACCAAGAGCAGCGCCGAGACCAAGCAGGATAAGTCCGCGCCGCAGAAATCAACGGCCGAGTCAGAGAAATCAAAGGCGGGAACGGCCGGCCAGCAGAATGATCGCGCCGGCACGGCGGCCAGCCAGAACGAGCGCAACCAGAACCAGCCGCAGCGCAATGCGACCGAGCAGCAAGCTCCTGCGCAACAGGGCAACCGTCCGGCAACGGCAACCGACACGAGCCGGACACCTCCGAGCACCAATGCACAGACCGCGCCGGCTCAAACCGGCACGCAGACCAATCAAGCCAATCAAACGACCCAGAGCAACGCGCAGGTCGATCAGCAGACCCGCGTCACTTCCGAGAAGCAGGTGCGGATCTCCGAAACGCTGAGCCGAGAACGCCTGGCGCAGCCGGAACGCAATCTGAATATCTCGATCCGTGTGGGCGAGACGATTCCTCCGCGCGTACGCCTTTATCGGCTGCCGCCCGGGATCGTTTCGATCGAGCCCGAATATCGGGACTACGAATATTTCGCTACGGATGACGATGTCGTCATTGTGGAGCCCGGGACCCACCGGATCGTGAGCCAGGTGCCGCGCGATCCTTCGCGAGCCCGGGCGCAAATGGTTGGCGGTGCCATCTCGAGCATGGCGGCGGCCGGCGGCAGCAATGTGAACTGCCGGATCATGCGGCGCGATGCCTCAGGCAACGTCGCGGAAGCGGAACCGTCGACGGTTGGCTCGAGCGCCCGCACGGATTCGTTGAGCGTGACTGTTCAACTGCCCGGCGGCGGCTCGTCCGCGCCGATCGCGCTCGGGGCTGCAGCCGGCGATATCGTGGTCGCCACGCAAGGGCAGGACGATTGCACCGTCACGATCGAACCGCAGACGCGGTGAGCGCCCGCGCCAACAGGACGGCACACGAAAACGCGCCGCCAGGCTGAAGAGCCGGGCGGCGCGATATCGCGTTCGATGTCAAAAGTTCGAGGTCCGGAGTGCCTAGGAGTCCGGACCTCTCACCTTGCCTCAGCCTTCAATCCCCGCCCCATGTGGTCCCCCAACCCCATGTCGCGCGATCAGAGGATGATGCCCTGGAAGTGGCCGCCGATCGATGTCCCGCGATGTACGCGACATCGCAATAGGATTCCATTCCGGATCACTACGGACACGCGCGCACTCCGCGCACTGCAAGTATGCGCGTTGCGATCAAGACGTGATCGTCTCTGCCTGAAATCGATGCAGACGATCGGCAGGATGTCCACATCCTTCAGCGTTGCAGAACCTGCATTTCACCGGCCTGTCATTGAACTGGTTTAGCGCTGCTCTCGTCATCGCTGACGGCCAAGGAGAGCAAGCTATGTCGAAGCCGGTACTGGGCGCCGCATTGTCCATCAGATCGATCCCCGCGCACCGCGACTGGCTGCTGGAACGGCAGCGCGATCTCGAAATCCAGGACTTCTTTCGCGCGGACCTGCTTGACGGCGACTGGCGCAGCGCAGCCGGCGACATCAAGCAGATGCTCGCAGGCCACACCGGCCGGCTCGGCATTCACGGGCCGTTCTGGGGGTTCAAGATCGACAGCCACGACGCGATGATCCGCCAGGCAGTGACAAAACGCCTGCTCCAGGGGTTAGACGCCGCCGAATTCCTCGGCGCGACGCAGATGGTGATCCATTCGCCGTTCACCACCTGGGACCGCAACAATCTCGACCTCTATCCTGAAAATCGCGGCAACCTGATCGAGCGCGTGCGCGCGACGCTCGCCGAGGTGATCGCACGCGCCGAGACGATCGGCTGCGAAATCGTCCTCGAGAACATCGAGGACAAGGATCCGCGCGACCGCGTGCATCTGGCCAAGGCGCTCGAGAGCACCAGGGTGCGCGTCTCGCTGGATACCGGGCATGCCAACTACGCACATGTGTCCACCGGCGCGCCGCCCGTCGACTATTACGTCGATGCCGCCGGCAACATGTTGACGCATGTCCATCTCCAGGACTCCGACGGCTTTGCTGACCGGCACTGGGCACCGGGCGAGGGCAACATCCACTGGACCGCCGTTTTCCGCGCACTCGGCCGGCTGACCTCCAATCCGCGGCTGATCCTGGAACTGCGCAATCACGACGACGTCCGCGCCGGCGCCGCGCATCTCGCCGCGCTCGGTCTCGCTGACTAACCGGCATCACAGAGGGCAGGGGTTAACGTCATGAGCAAGCTCACCCGTCGCACCATCCTGAAGTCCGGCACTGCAGCCGCAGGCACGTTGTTCCTTCCGCGCTTTGCGATCGCGCAAGGCGACAATCGTCCGTCGGTGACGATCGCGGTGCAGAAGGTCACGAATTCGAACGTGCTCGATGTGCTGCGCGAGCAATCCAATGTCGGCGAGCGCGTGTTCTTCTCCTCGATCTGGGAAGGGCTGATCTCCAAGAACTGGCGCGGCAGCCTCGAGGCCGCGCCGGGGCTCGCCACCGAATGGCGCCGCATCGACGACCAGACCGTCGAGGTGAAGCTGCGCCAGGGCGTGAAATTCCACAACGGCGACGAACTGACGGCGGATGACGTCGTCTTCACCTTCAGCCGCGAGCGCATGTTCGGCGAGACCGAGGCCAAGAGCCGCTCCACCATCCAGGCTTTTGAAAAGATCCCGACGCCTCGGCCGGGCAAGGAGCTGCCGCCGGACGTTCCTGCGGTGGCACGCCGGATCTGGCCGGACCTCGTGCGCGTCGATGCCGTCGACAAGTACACGGTACGCTTCTACAACGCCACGCCCGACGTCACGATCGAGGGCCGGCTGTCGCGTTACGGCTCCGACATCGCGAACCGCCGGGCCTGGGCCGAATCCGCCAGCTATCTCGACTGGGCGCGCAAGCCGATCACCACCGGCCCCTACAAGGTCGTCGAGCTCAAGCCCGACGTCTCGCTGACGCTGGAGGCGCATGACGAATATTGGGGCGGCCGGCCGCCGCTCAAGCGAATCCACTTCCTCGAGGTGCCCGAGGTCGCAAGCCGCATCAACGGCCTGCTGTCGGGCGAGTACCAGTTCGCCTGCGATATCCCGCCGGACCAGATCGCCGGCATCGAGAAGAACGCCGCGTTCGAAGTGCAGGGCGGCACCATCCTCAACCACCGCCTGACCGTCTTCGACAAGAACCACGTCCAGCTCGCCAATCCGCTGGTGCGACGCGCCTTCACCCACGCGATCGACCGGCAGGCGATCGTCGACAGCCTGTGGGCCGGCCGCACCCGCGTGCCGAAGGGCCTGCAGTGGGAATTTTACGGCGACATGTTCAACGCCGACTGGAGCGTGCCGGCCTATGATCCAAAACTCGCGCAGGACCTGTTGAAGCAGGCCAACTACAAGGGCGATCCGATCCCCTATCGCCTGCTCAACAACTACTACACCAACCAGGTCGCAACCGCGCAGGTCCTGGTCGAGATGTGGAAGTCGGTTGGCCTCAACGTCCAGATCGAGACCAAGGAGAACTGGTCCCAGATCATGGAACGCGCGCCGACCCGGGCAGTGCGCGACTGGTCGAACTCGGCCGCCTTCAACGATCCCGTCTCCTCGCTGGTTGCCCAGCACGGGCCGAATGGCCAGCAGCAGCAGATCGGCGAATGGACCAATGCCGAGCTGAACACGCTCTCAGAATTCCTAGAAACCTCGATCGACCGTGCTGCGCGCAAGAAGGCGTTCCGCCGCATGCTGGAGATCGCCGAGCGCGAGGACCCGGCCTTTACGGTGCTGCATCAGAACGCAACCTTCACGGCCAAACCGAAGTCGATCAAGTGGAAGGCGTCGCCGGCCTTCGCGATGGATTTCCGCGCCGGCAATTTCGAGGTCTGATCGGTGTCACCGCTGATCAGTATCGAAAGCCTGAGCGTCGCCTTCAACGGCGTCATGGTCCTGCGCGGCGTCGATCTGAAATTGCAGAAGGGCGAGGCCTTGGCCTCGTCGGCGAGTCCGGGTCCGGCAAGTCGGTGACCTGGCTGGCTGCCCTGGGTCTGCTGCCGCGGCACGCGCAGGTGTCGGGTTCGGTGCGGCTCGACGGACGTGAGATCCTCGGCGCCGGCGAAGCCGAGCTCGACCAGGTGCGGGGCGGGCGCGTCGCCATGATCTTCCAGGACCCGGCGAGTGCGCTCAATCCGGTGCTGACCATCCGCAAGCAGCTTTGCGAAACCCTGGCGCTGCATCGCGAGCTCTCGGGCGCGGCGGGGAAGGCGGAAGCACTGCGGCTGCTCGACCTCGTCGGCATTCCTGATGCGGCGCGGCGGCTGTCGGCCTATCCGCACGAATTCTCCGGCGGCCAGGTCCAGCGCATCATGATCGCGATGGCGCTGGCCGGAAATCCCGATCTCCTCGTCGCGGACGAGCCGACCACCGCGCTCGACGCCACCATTCAGGCGCAGATCCTGGAGCTGCTCTCGTCGGTCCGCCGTGAGATGGGCATGGCGATGGTGCTGATCAGCCACGATCTCGGCGTCGTTGCGGAGAACTGCGACCGCGTCGCGGTGATGTATGCTGGCCGCATCGTCGAGGAGGCACCTAGCAACCAGCTCTTTGCGGATCCCGTGCATCCCTATGCGCAAGGCCTGATCGGTGCGCTGCCGCCGCTTGACGGGCCGCGCCGCCGCCTCACCGCCATTCCCGGGACCGTGCCCGATCCCGCCAGCATGCCGGGCGGCTGCGCCTTCGCGCCGCGCTGCGCCCTTGCGGCCGAGCCGTGCCGCCACGCTGCGCCGAGCCTGGCGCCAGTTGCCGACAACCGGACCGTCGCCTGCATTCGCGCCGAGGCCTCGCGCCGGGCGCTGCTGGGGATGGCCGCCGAATGAGTGCGCCGCTCGTCGAGGTGGCCGCGATCTCGCGCAGCTACGCCATGCGCTCCGGAATGTTCGGGCGAAGCACCGCAGTTCACGCAGTCGATGGCGTGTCGCTCACGATTCCTAGGGGTGAAACGCTGGGTCTCGTCGGCGAGTCCGGCTCAGGCAAATCCACCACGGGACGCATTGTGCTCGGGCTGGAGCCGCCGGATCGCGGCGAGGTGCAGTTTGACGAAAAACCGATGGCCGCGCCCGGGACGGCGGCGTGGCGCGCACAGCGGGCGCGCATGCAGATGATCTTTCAGGACCCGCTGGGCGCGCTGGACCGGCGGTTGCCGGTGGCCGCGCAGATACGCGAGCCGCTGGACATTCACGGTGTCGGCACGGCCGCCGAGCGCGAGGAGCGTGTTCGCGAACTGCTGCGCGCGGTCGAGCTGACGCCGGCGCATGGCGCGCGTTATCCCGGCGCACTCTCCGGCGGCCAGCGTCAGCGCATCGTCATGGCGCGGGCGCTGGCCACGAAGCCCGACTTCCTGGTCTGCGACGAGCCGGTCAGCGCGCTCGATGTCTCGATCCAGGCGCAGGTGGTGAACCTGCTCGCCGATCTCCAGGCGCAGCTCTCGCTGACCTTGCTGTTCATCAGCCACGATCTGCGCGTTGTCAGGCAGATCAGCAATGTGGTCGCTGTGATGTATCTCGGCCGCATCGTCGAGATCGGCAGCGCCGATGATCTCTTTGCGCGGCCGGAGCACCCGTACACGCAGGCGCTGGTCTCGGCCTCGCCGGCGCCGGGCCGCCGCAGCGCAGGCCGCATCGTGCTGTCAGGCGATCCGCCGAACCCGGCTGCGCGCCCCCAAGGCTGCGCTTTTCATCCGCGCTGCCCGCGCGCGGTGGCGCGGTGCGCGACCGAGACACCAATTCTCTCGGCCGTCGGCGGAGACCGCCAGGTCGCGTGCCATCTCGTGACGGGCTCCAAACCTGCGACCAAGCCCGAGACCAAGCCCGCGACGCGGGACGCGGCGTGATGGGACGCTATTTCGCAATCCGCATCGGACGCGCGATGCTGACCATCGTCCTCGTCGTCACCTTCGCCTTCGTGGTGTTGCGCCTCTCCGGCGATCCCTCGCTGATGATTTTGGGACCGGAAGCGCCGCCGGAGGTCCTCGCGGCGTTCCGCAAGGCCTGGGGTCTCGATGATCCAATCTGGATGCAGTATCTTGATTACTTCGGCGCCATCGCTAAGGGCGAGCTCGGTCGCTCCATGCGCGACGGCCGGCCTGCAATTCAACTCGTGCTGGAGCGGATTCCGGCGACGCTGGCGCTGACACTGCCGGCCTTCGCGTTCAAGGTGGCGCTCGGCATTCCCGCCGGCCTCTACGCCGCGCTGCATCGGGGCTCCGCGATCGACCGCGCCGTGATGACAGCGGCGGTCGCGGGCTTCACGGTGCCGAGTTTTGTCCTCGCGCTGCTGCTTGTTCTCGTCTTCGCCGTGCAGCTGGGATGGCTGCCGTCGGGCGGGCAGGACAGCTGGCGTCATGCGATCCTGCCAATCGCCACGCTGAGCCTCGGCGGCGCCGCGGTGCTGGCGCGCTTCACCCGCAGCGCGATGCTGGAAGTGCTGGGCCAGCCCTATATCCGCACCGCCTCGGCCAAGGGCGTGCCGTGGCGCAAGGTGGTGACATCGCATGCGCTGCCGAATGCGGCGATCCCGACCGTCACCATTCTGGGCTTCATGGTGGGCACGCTGATCGCGGGCGCAGTCGTGGTCGAGAGCGTGTTTTCGTGGCCGGGAGTAGGGCGCCTGCTCGTCGTTGCCGTCGCCAACCGCGACCTCGCCGTCGTGCAATGCATCCTCTTGCTGGTCGCGCTGACCATGGTCACGTCCAATCTGATCGTCGACTTCCTCTACGGCTTCCTCGAACCGCGCCTGCGCATGAAGGGAGCCCATGCATGACGGACGCGACCCTGAAGGACACCGCCGTCCGCCGCCGCATCAGCCTTCCCGCGATTCCGGTCTCGGTCGCGCTTGCAGTGGGCTGGATCATCGCGATGCTCGTGATTGCCGCCCTCGCCGAGAAGATCGCGCCCTACGGCTATACGCAACTCGACCTGCGCAATCGCCTGGCCGCACCTGGCAATGTGGCGCATTGGCTCGGCACGGACGAGCTCGGCCGCGACGTGCTGTCGCGGCTGCTCGTCTCGATCCGCATCTCGCTGCTGATCGCGTTCGGCGCGACGGCCATTTCTGCCGTCGTCGGCACCACCCTCGGCTTCCTCGCCGCGCATTTCCGCGGCCTCGTCGAGCAGCTCGTGCTGATGCTGTCTGACTTCCAGGCCAGCATGCCGTTCCTGATCATGGCGCTCGCCGTTCTGGCTTTCTTCGGCAATTCGCTGCCGCTGCTGATCGGCCTGATGGGTTTTTTCGGCTGGGAGCGCTACGCCCGCATCGCGCGCGGGCTCGCCATCTCCGCCAATGCGCAAGGCTACGCGGCCGCGGTCCGCCAGCTCGGCGCGCGGCCGTCGCGGATCTATCTGCGCCATATCCTGCCCAACATCGCCTCGACCCTGATCGTCTCGACCACGCTGGTTTTCCCCGAGGTGATTTTGATGGAGTCCGGCCTGTCCTTCCTCGGCCTCGGCGTGCAGCCGCCGATGACCAGCCTCGGCAACATGGTCGGGTATGGCCGCGAATATCTGACCCGGGCGCCCTGGATCATGCTGGCGCCGGCTGCGACGATCGTGGTGACGACGCTGGCCGTCTCCGTGATCGGCGACTGGCTGCGTGACAAACTCGATCCGACCTTGCAGTAGGGGGCAAGGCGAAGCCCAAGCGCCGCTATCGTAGCCTGAATGGAGCTTACGCTCCATCCAGGCTACGAAAAGCCCGCGTCCGGAGCAGGGGAGCTCTGTCCGGGCCAAGTTCCCGTTGCGCGCGCCCACCCCGTGCGCTATCCGGCCGGAAAGGCCTGAGGCGGCTTCCATATTTCCCGCCCGGCTGCCCAACCAGGACGGAAACCGCCATGCCAGCCTATCGCTCCCGCACCACCACCCACGGCCGCAACATGGCGGGCGCCCGCGGCCTTTGGCGCGCGACGGGCATGAAGGATGCCGATTTCGGCAAGCCGATCATTGCGGTCGTCAACTCCTTCACCCAGTTCGTGCCCGGCCACGTCCACCTCAAGGACCTCGGTCAGCTCGTCGCCCGCGAGATCGAGCAGGCCGGCGGTGTGGCGAAAGAGTTCAACACCATCGCGGTCGACGACGGCATCGCCATGGGCCATGACGGCATGCTCTACAGCCTGCCGTCGCGCGAGCTGATCGCCGACAGCGTCGAATACATGGCCAACGCCCATTGCGCCGACGGCCTCGTCTGCATCTCCAATTGCGACAAGATCACGCCCGGCATGTTGATGGCGGCGTTGCGGCTCAACGTTCCCGCCGTGTTCATCTCGGGCGGGCCGATGGAAGCCGGCAAGGTCAAGCTGCAGGGCAAGACCAAGGCCGTCGACCTCATCGACGCGATGGTCGCGGCGGCCGACTCCAAGGTCAGCGACGAGGACGTCAAGGTGATCGAGCGCTCGGCGTGTCCGACCTGCGGCTCCTGCTCGGGCATGTTCACCGCCAATTCGATGAACTGCCTGACCGAGGCGCTGGGCCTTGCGCTGCCCGGCAACGGCACGGTGGTCGCTACCCATGCCGACCGCAAGCGGCTGTTCGTCGAGGCCGGCCACACCATCGTCGATCTCGTCCGCCGCTATTACGAGCAGGACGACGCCTCGGTGCTGCCGCGCAACGTCGCCAACTTCAAGGCGTTCGAGAACGCGATGACGCTCGACATCGCGATGGGCGGCTCGACCAACACCGTGCTGCATCTGCTCGCGGCGGCCCATGAAGGGCAGGTCGAATTCACCATGCGCGACATCGATCGTCTCTCGCGTCGCGTGCCTGTCCTTTGCAAGGTCGCCCCCTCGGTCGCCGATGTGCATGTCGAGGACGTGCATCGCGCCGGCGGCATCATGGGCATTCTGGGCGAGCTCGATCGCGCCGGCCTGATCGACACCTCGGTCTCGACCGTGCATGCACCGACCATGAGCGACGCGCTGGAGCGCTGGGACGTCAAGCGCTCGAAAAGCGAAGCGGTCCGCACCTTTTTCCGCGCCTCGCCCGGCGGCATCCCGACGCAGGTCGCCTTCAGCCAGGAGCGCCGTTACGACGAGCTCGATACCGATCGCGAGAAAGGTGTGGTCCGCAACCTCGCGCACGCCTTCAGCAAGGACGGCGGCCTTGCGGTGCTCTATGGCAACCTCGCGCAGGACGGCTGCATCGTGAAGACCGCCGGTGTCGACGCCTCGATCCTGAAATTCTCCGGCCCCGCGCGCGTGTTCGAAAGCCAGGACGCCGCAGTGGAAGGCATCTTGGGCGGCAAGGTCGTCGGCGGCAAGGTCGTCGCCGGCGAGGTCGTGGTCATCATCTACGAAGGCCCGCGCGGTGGTCCCGGTATGCAGGAGATGCTCTATCCGACCAGCTATCTGAAATCGATGGGCCTCGGCAAAGCCTGCGCGCTCGTCACCGATGGCCGTTTCTCCGGCGGCTCGTCGGGCCTGTCGATCGGGCATCTGTCGCCGGAAGCCGCCGAAGGCGGCAACATCGGGCTCGTGCGCGACGGCGACCTGATCGCGATCGACATTCCGAACCGCAGCATCAGCCTGGAGGTCTCCGACGAGGAGCTCGCCAGCCGCCGCGCTGCGGAAGAGGCGAAGGGCGATGCCGCCTGGCGGGCGACGAACCGCAAACGCACCGTCTCCACCGCGCTTCAGGCCTATGCCGCACTCACCACCAGCGCCGCGCGCGGCGCGGTGCGCGAGGTCAAGCGTCGCCCGAGGTAAGCGCGTCCTTGTAGCCCGGATGGAGCGAACGGGTCGGCGCGAAGCGCCGTCCGAGAGCGCAATCGGGGCAAGTGCGAGACCGGACGGGACACCGTCCCGGATTGCGCTGTGCCGGGCCAACCTTCTGGCGCGAAGTCGAAGTCAACCTCACAGCGTTTGCTGACCAGCCCGATATGACTGAAGCCAAGAAAGAGCGGATCGTCGAGGCGCTTCGCGAGGTCTCCAAGAAATACCGGCCATTCATTGAGGCGTTGACCGAAAGAGAATAGTTGAAGCGACTATGCGGACGCCCGCGGGCCGATCGGAGCAAGTCGGCTGAGGGGACGACGGCGCTGCCTACGTGAAGCGTAAACAATCGATGCAAGCGGCGATTACCTCATTGCCCCTTAGCTTCCTGTGGTCCTGAAAGTGTCCGAACTTGTCCCCAACCACAATCTGTGCGCGGCTGTTCTTGATCTCGGCGCCTGTAAGTGCTTGATGCTGCTGATCCGGAAGGGTGGCCGAGTGGTTTAAGGCACCGGTCTTGAAAACCGGCGTGCCCGCAAGGGTACCGTGGGTTCGAATCCCACCCCTTCCGCCAGTATATTGTTCTCCTCTGTTCTCAGTCGTTCGAACTCCACAGCAAAATCAGGGTCTTGCGCCGAAAGACTGTACTTTGCAGTTCGCCGGTGTTCCTCCTGATCGGATCACTGACCGTGGTTTTGGCCCGTGGGTTCGGAGGACGGTTTTTCCCGGAGGGACAATGGCTGGAAGGTTCAAACCGCTCGACGTAGAACGCCAAACCAAGCCCGGCAAATACGCCGAGGGCGGCGGGCTTTATTTGATCGTTACCGGACCAACATCGAAGAGCTGGTCATACCGATATTGGAAGGACGGCAAGGAGCGCTGGCACGGCCTCGGCTCCTTAAAAGACGTGTCGCTAAAGGATGCGCGGCTGGCACGGGATGCGGCGCGGCTGCGCGTGAAAGGCGATCGCAGCACCGCCGGCGTGGACATTGTGCAGGAGAGGCGAAAGGCGCGCGAAGAGGCGAAAGCTGTCGAGGCCAAGGTTGTGTTGCCGACGTTCGAGGAATGCGCGGAAGCGTACATCCGGACGAATTGGTCGACCTGGAGCGAGAAGCATCGCGATCAGTGGCCGTCCTCCCTCAAGCGTTACGTCTATCCCACCATTGGCATGCTCACCATCCAGGAGATCAGGCCAAGCCACATCCACGATCTGCTAAAGCCGATCTGGGTAGAGAAGCGCGAGACTGCGAACCGGGTTCGCGGCCGCATTGAAACGATTATCGCGAAGAACGTCGATATCGACGATCTAGACTTCCGCAATCCGGCCGAGCTTACGAGGCAGCTGCGCTAAAAGTTACCAAAGCGCCCCAAGCGGGCCGTCCGCCATCATCCGGCCTTACCGTACACCGAGGCGCCTGCGTTCATGAAGCTACTTGCCGGTACGTCGGGCACAGCTGCCGCCATGCTACGCTTCCTAATCTTCACGGCTTGCCGCACGAACGAGGCGGTCGAAGGGCATTGGGAGATCGATCCCCCGAGCTCGACCTGGAAAATCCCCGGTGAGCGAATGAAGATGGACCAGGATCAATACGTCCCCTTGACAGATCCCGCGTTGGCGGTCCTCGACGAGATGCGAGGCGGCCGTCAAGGCGAACTGATCTTCACCAATCCCGAAGGCGGAGCGTTCTCCGAAAACGCTATGCTCGCCGTACTTGATCGCCTCGGCTACGGACATGTAACGGTGCACGGTTTCCGGTCGACCTTCGCAACTTGGGCTGAGGAATGCACCGACTATCCGGACGGCGTGCGCGAGGCCGCGCTGGCCCACAAGTACAAGAGCGAAACCACCGCAGCATATCAGCGAGGCCAAAAGTTAGAAAAGCGCCGGGCACTAATGAAGGATTGGGCCGTGTTCCTGAGCGGCACCAAGGTGACCCAATTGGATGACTGGAGGACAGGGTAGGGCGTCGAGCGGCCGGACTTATACAACGGGAAGCAAAAGCGTTGGATGCGCCCAATCTTCATGTCGTCCGGTCTGCTCCAAGAAGCCGATATGGGAAGGCGCTCGGAAAACGGTCGGCTAAGGGCCAAAGGCGGATGTCGGAAATGCCGCGCATCCTCCGCCTCAACGGCGATGCCGGCAGCGTTTGCCGCGACCCGGAAACTGGAACTCCCTACGGTATTACCTATACGTATTTTGCAATTGTGGCGGGCAGCATGTCCCCACATTTAATCCCAATGATGCGAGGCAGAAGTTCGCCTCGCGGTGGCGAGTTTGGAGTTTTGTTTTGAGACTGAGAGCTTCCGCAACTGAATTCGATCTCGGAGCGCGCAGCGTAGGCGTATTAAAACAAAGTTTGAAGCCGCCGTTCCACGCTGCTCGGAATGCAGAAGACGGCGGATGCCTCACGGCGGGTTACCTGCGGTGACCCGCAGCGTCGGAATTGGTAACCGCCTTCTTGCAACACTGCTGCCAGCGGATATTGATCTGCTGGCGCCCGGGCTGGAGACGGTCGCGCTCGACCAGGACGAGGTACTCTCGCGAGCGGGTGACCCGATCGAGCATCTCTTCTTCCCTCATAGCGGTGCCATCTCGCTGATGATCGACGCGAACGGGCAGTCGGTTGCCACCGCGATGGTCGGGCGCGAAGGGACAGTCGGCAGCCTCTCGGTGCTGGGGCCGTCACCTTCGGCCATAACCGCCATCGTTCGCGCGGCGGGGACCGCCTCGCGGATCCGCACTTCCCGATTTCACGCCGCTTTCAATCGCAGCCCCGCGATCCGGCACATGATCCAGATCCACGTCAGCGCCATGCTGATACAGTTTCAGCTCAGCGCAGCCTGCAATGCGCTGCATCCGGTCGAAGCCCGCATGGCACGCTGGCTGCTCCATCTTCGCGACCGCATCGACCTCGACGTCCTCCCGCTCACCCAGGAGGCGCTGTCGCAGATCCTCGGCGTGCGGCGGACGACCGTGAACCTTCTGATGCGCAATCTGCGCGCGTCCGGAGCGATCAGATCAGAGCGACGCGGCCAGATTGAGGTCGACCGATCGCGGCTCGCTGCGGCGGCGTGCGATTGCCATGGCACCATCCGTCTCGACGTCGAAGCAATCTTTTCGATGAAAACGGCGCCGATCTCGCATTCTGGATGTTCCGGATGATGGGCACATCTCAATGGGTGAGTCAGGCGACGGTGCGGAAGCCGGTGCCGTGCTGCCGGGCCCAGGCGAGAAGACCTGTACCCGCCGCGCGTTGCGTTAAGCCAAAAATGACATTCATGGATGCGGCCTCAAACACCTTGATGCATTGGTTGCTCGTTCACAGAGAGATACCGTGATCGGGCGCCCAATGAGCATTGAAAATCGGCTTCTGGCGGCGTTGCCGCCGGCGGATTTGGGCTCGCTCACGCCTCACTTCCAGAGAGTCTCGTTCGAACCCGACGCCGTGTTAGTGCGGTCGGGCGATGAGCTCGACCAGGTTTATTTTCCCCACAGCGGCGCGATCGTCTTCATGGTCGATATGCCGGACGGGGAAACGGTCGCGACCACGTTGATGGGACGGGAGGGCGCCTTGGCCTCGCTCTCGGTGCTGGGCCCCGCGCGTTCGTCAGTCACCGCGATTGCTCGCGTGGCCGGCACCGCATCGCGGATTTCCGCAGCAAAATTCCGGGTCGCCTATGCGCGAAGCGCGGCCATTAGGCATGTCGTGCAGGTCCACGCTCGCTCGCTGTTGTTGCAGCTCCAGCACGTGGCCGCCTGCAACGCGCTGCATCGGGTGGATGGCCGCATGGCGCGGTGGCTACTGCAGCTCCACGACCGCGTTCCCAACGACGTGCTTCCGCTGACGCAGGAGGCGCTTGCCCAATTGCTCGGGGTGCGGCGGACGACGGTGACGCTGACGATGAGCAATCTTCGCGCGGCGGGTGCGGTCCCATCCGACCGGCGCGGCCTCGTCGAAGTCGACCGGGCGCGGCTCGAGAGCGTGGCGTGCGACTGCTATGCGCTGATGCAGCGCACGATCGATCGCATGTACTGCCAGGAATTGCCCGCGCCGCAACCTGCCCTTGCGCCGTTCCGGGAAAGCTTCGTCGTCGCCTCCGACAAAGCCGATCCTGAATTCAATGGCACTTCGCCGGAGGGAAAATAGCACTCGCGCGGCGGTGTCCCGCTTCCGTGACAGGAATGGTACTGAGCATACCTGGAGAGATCGCGAGCTAACGGCAGACGATTCCTCAACTCGATACCGCCGACCGGCAGGAGCCGTCGGAAACGCTGGAATTAAAAAAGACCCGGATCAAAGAACGGCTCGAAAATCTGACCGTTGAAATGGCGAAACTCGCAGCCATTGAAAAACAGGTTCTGGCGTCGCCCGATCAGCAGATATCGTTCACCGATCCCGATGGCCCGTTCGATGGCCACGAGCGGCCGTGGTTCCGGTGTCGTCGGCTACAACGTGCAGACGGCGGTCGATACAGAAAGCCATCTGATCGTCGCGCACGAGGTGACAACAAGCGGCTCAGACCGGTCACAACTTGCAAACATAGCCCAGCAAGCCAAAGCCGTTCTTGAGGCCGACACGCTCGATGTTGTCGCCGATTCGTTTTGTGATCGGGCGCAAGCCGGGCGAGCAGCCACATCACTTCGACGTTGCGGCCAGCTTCACGCTCGAGCCGGCGGCTCGAGTGCACACGGTTGAGATAACCGTAAATGTAGAGCCTTAAGAGCGCGGCCGGATGATACGACGGCCTACCTGTGCCGGCAGGCTCAACGCCACCGAACCCAAGTTCAGCCAGATCGAGGGCTGCAACGAAGGCGTCGATCACGCGAACCGGATTGTCATCTGAAACCCAGTCATCCAGGCATTCCGGCAACAAAGTCGATTGCCCGCGATCAGCCCCTTGAACGAAGCGCTCCATGCCCAGCCCCGCCGATTCAGTGCGGGAATCCTAGCAGACACGACGTTTTCACACAGCCAGGGCCACAAGCCGCCGAACTGGCGCCCGGCTGCAAACTTCCGGTCTGCCCTTGTGCGCCGACATGCAGCGACACCGCGCCAACGGAAGCGATGGACCCGATGTTGTTGCAGAAGTCGGCGGGCTCGGCGGTCTCAGTCGGAGCTGAGTTCTGAAAAATGGAGCTTGCGATGTCTCGCTGCCTGCCCGCAATGGGTGGGCGGCGACGCTAACGGCTGACGCAACCAACGCAACCAACGCAACGGACGCCACTTACGCGACGCATGGCCCGGCCATGTCGGGCGGGTGTAGCGCCAGCTTGGCGAGACGACGAAGGTTTTGAGCGA